>DJKK01000146.1 GCA_002434595.1 Alphaproteobacteria bacterium UBA6544
AGAGGGCGAGCATGACGCTGTAGGCACCGAATACACCCGTCATACCGTCGGCGACCGGATATCTCAGATGCAGCGGTGAGCGGTCCGGATCGCCGCAAAGATAGGTCAGTCCCGACATTGCCTCTGCGACCCGCGCGAAACCGGCCTCATGGGCGCGCGGACCGGTCTGACCGAAACCACTGACCCGCAAGACGATCAGGTTCGGGTTGATACGATGCAGCTCTTCGATGGTGAGCCCCCATTTTGCCAAGGTTCCGGGTCGGAAATTCTCAACCAGCACATCGAACTCAGGCAGCATCCGCTTGACGAGCTCAAGGCCTTCGGGCGTTCGGATGTCGAGCGTAATGCCGCGTTTGTTCCGGTTCGTGACTTTGCCCCAAAGCGAAACGCCGTCCTTGAACGGCGGTAGAGCACGCATCCCGTCGCTGCCATTCGGCAGCTCGATTTTTATCACGTCGGCGCCGAAATCCGCGAGAAGAGTGGAAGAGAGTGGGCCGGCAATGACGGTTGCCAGATCGAGGACACGCACCCCGTCGAGTGGCATTGAGTTGGCCATCTGAACTGGTTCCTTCGCTTACTGTCTGTCGAGAGAGCTATTTTGCTGCGTCGCAGTCTCCACGGTGGCCAAGCTGGATCTGGCGCTTATCTCCTAATCTAACTAATTCTATTCTGAAGGAAGGAGCCGATCCATGAAACGCACGACCAAGTTGCGCGAGTTGATGAGTACGGGAAAGACCGTGGTGATACCGGGATGTTACAACGCGGTTAGCGGCAAAATACTCGACAAGGTCGGTTTCCCGGCGATCTACATGACTGGCTACGGTACCTCGTTGTCGCTGACCGGCATGCCAGATTGCGGTCTTGCCACGATGACCGAGATGCATCTCAACGCACGTTACATCTCTAACGCGGTGTCGGTTCCGGTCATTGCCGATGCCGACAATGGCTACGGCAACGCGATCAACGTCATCCGAACGGTGAAGGAATACATCCAGACGGGTGTCGCCGCGATCCATATCGAGGATCAGATCATCCCGAAACGATGTGGACACGTCGCGGGCCGCCAAGTCATTCCCCTCGAAGAGGCGGCCGGCAAGTACGCTGCTGCCGACTACGCGCGCAAGGAGGTCGATGACGACTTTGTCGTCATCGCCCGGACCGACGCGCGGGGTGCCGTTGGTGGCGGTCTCGATGATGCGATCAATCGTGCCAACGCTTATCTAGAGGCGGGCGCTGACGTTGCCTTTGTCGAAGGCCCGAAGGACATCGAAGAGGTGCGCCGAGTCTGCAAAGAGGTGAACGGCCCGATCATGTACAACCAGACTGGCATTTCGCCGCGCTTCTCGGAAGAGGAGATGAACGAGCTTGGTATCGCCATGACGATCCTGCCGGGTGCGATGATGCGGATGCAACTAATGGCGGTGTATGATCTCGCGATGGAATTAAAGGAAACGGGACCGCTCGCTGAAGCAGAGTTCACCAAGAAGCTTTCCAATCATCCGCTCGGTGATTTTCACACCTTCGCGGGCTTCGATCAGGTCATGAATTGGGAACAGCGCTTCATGGGCGAGGCGGAGCTGGCAAAATACGAAGGCACGCTCGGCCATCAGCCGAAAGCTGCGGAATAGCGGTCTTACTGTTGCACCACGTCAGGAGCGGAGGTCGACGTCCTCTTAGGCCGACGGCACAATCACATTGAAACGATGGTCGTCGTCCTTGGCCATGTCGTTGACCAGTTTGATCTCCCAGGCGAGATACGCGCGCATCGCCGCTTCGATCTCACCGTCCTGTTCGCGTGCCTTCAGGCGGATGTCTTCCGCCGCGCTCGCCATGTTGCTCGCCCCGGTCTCCAGTGGCAGGCCCGTCGCAACCCAGGCATCGGTACCGCCTTCCAACGCCATGACCGAGCCGTCGGCGACTGAACGATCGGCGGCGGCGACGCCCGCCAGCGCGCCGTCCGGAGACGTGAAGACAAGCGCCTCCGCTGCCGGCAATTTACTAAGGTCGGCGTCGAGCCGCGCTCGGATGGCGTACCAGGAGCCTGGAATGTGACCGTCGTAATAGCCGCGACTCCAGTTGAGGTCGACCACATTTACCGATCCGGCGGAAATCCGCTCGTTGAGGTCCTGCGGTGATATCCGCACCGCCTTGGAACTGTCGAAACCCTGGATGGCGGGTTTATGTGGGCCGCTGGCGATGTCGCCACCGGCTTCCTCGTTGGTCATGATCGCCACATCCCATCCCATCTGCTTTAGCCAGGATGCGGTCATTGTGGCCCGGATGCCGTTATCGTCGAGCAGGACAACCCGTGCGCCCCATGTCGCCAGGTGGGCGTCTGTCTCCTGTACCAACTGGCCGCCCGCGATATGCTTGACGCCGGCGACGTGGCCGGCGGCGTATTCCTCCGGCGTGCGGACATCGAGCTCGTAAAGCGTGCGTATTCCCGCCTCCGCGCGCCATTGCTCGAGGGTAGAGCGGTCGATGATCTGAATATCGCAAAGTTTGGCGACCCTTCGAGCGCCTGCGAGGGCTGCCTCGAACCCGGTGTCCGATACGTCCGGTGCTCGCCGCGTGGCGCCCTTGACGACTTCATATCCGGCGAGATGCCAATCCTGGGTGCCGTTCTTGAGCGAGACGACCTTGTTCGGTACGCCCGCGTTGATCAGTGCCTGTGCGCCAATGATGCTCCGCGTCCGGCCGCCGCAATTGACCACGATTGTAGTGTCGGGAGACGGCGTCAGGTCCTTGAAGCGATAGACGATCTCGGCACCCGGCACGCTGACCGCGCCCGGTATGCTGTTGGATTGATACTCCTCGTAGGACCGCGTATCACAGATCGCGATGTCCGCCTTGTCGTCAATCAGCGCCTGCAGTTCCTGCGCCGTAATACAGGGTGTGCCCGCTTCATGCTCGACCACTTCGGCGAAGGCCTTGCTTGGCACATGGACGCCCGAATAGGCCGGGTGCCCTGCTGCCTCCCAAGCGGCGATACCGCCCTCTAGCACCGAAATGTCGCTATACCCGATGTCCAGCATGCGCGTCGCGGCCCGCTTGGCAAGACCATCACCGTGGTCGCACCAGACCACGCGTGCGCCGCGGCGCGGTACAAGATCGTCAATTGTGACCTCGATCCGGCCGAGCGGAACGCAGGCGGCCATCAGGATATGGCGCGCGTCGAAGGGAACTTCTTCGCGCGCATCGAGCAACGCGATCTCATTGCCGTCGTGAAGCGCGGCCTTGAGGCCGGCGATATCGATAGATTTTACGGATGCAGGCATTGGCTCTGCTTCCTCAACGCAGGTGTTTCGCGAAATGCGCCAGCGTGCGCTCGCGGGCTATAGCCGCCTGTTCTGCGTTATACGGGT
>DJKK01000186.1 GCA_002434595.1 Alphaproteobacteria bacterium UBA6544
CTACTCTATGCGCTGGAAGTTCCAGCTCATGGAGGTGACACCTTATTCGCGAATCAATACCTTGCCTATGAGACGCTGTCGGACGGCATGAAGGATCTTCTGTCGCGGATGAACTGTGTCCACACGGACCGCAAGGTTGCCGGGCCAAATTCGCGGGTTGCGCGTCACAAGCGCTCGACTGCCGTCCGGCTAGACAATAATTGGCGGGAGACGCGGAACGTTCATCCCGTAGTGCGTACTCATCCGGAAACAGGCCGGAAATGTCTCTTCGTCAATCATTCGTATTCAGTGGCGTTCGACGGCATGACCGAAGAAGAAAGCGCGCCGCTTCTCGATTGGCTTATGGATTGGGGACACCGACCGGAATTGACTTGCCGCTTTCGCTGGGGAAAGGGGTCGCTCGCATTCTGGGACAACCGCTGTGTCAAACATATAGCGGTCCACGATGTCCGGCACGATGAACGGTTGATGCGCCGAATCCAAATCGCAGGAGAAGCTGTTTGCTGATTTGCGCGACCGTATAGGCGGCCGCCTCCAGTTGGGTTAGGGATAATTTGAGACTTCAACCAAATTGCCGTCGGGGTCCCTAAAGTATACCGACCGTATAGTGCCGAGTGCGCCGCTTCTGTCTGATGGGCCGACTTCAATCTCAACGCCGCTGGCCTCCAAATGCGCGACCACCTCATCAATCGGCGTTTTGGTGATCAGACAGAAATCCTCTCCGCCGCAACGAGGATCTTTGGCGCGGTACCAATCTGTATCGTCGGGGTGCAGGTTGATCTTATGTTGGCCGAAACGAAGCGCTCTTCGGGCGACCCCATCCTGTCCGATACCGTCTCGTCCGAACGTAATGACCTCCATGCCGAGCGCCTTAGCATAGAAGTCGCAGGTAGCATCGACGTCCTTTACCCGCATCACGAAATGGTCGATTCGTGCGATCTCTATCATGGTGCTTCACTTCCACGCCCGTTGTTCCAAGGTTAACGTGCCGGAACCGGGAGCTGAAAGGCCAGCCCATTTTCGCTGAATTAAGAAAAACTGCTTATCGGACGGATTTTAAGTTTTTTCCAGGCAACGGTGAGCAGCGTCAGATCGAGGTTTGTCATTAGCGACTGGATGTCATGTTTCGGGGCCATACAGTTCCTATCGTGGCGGACCGTATTGTTTAGTATTAGGAATTTTTCGGATGGCGCACGCTAGCGTTAACGGAGTTGAAATCGAATATGAGACCTGGGGCGTAGAGAACGGACAACCATTGCTGCTTGTAGGTGGGCTCGGTTCGCAGCTTCTTACATGGCCAGAGCTTTTGGTTCAGGCCTTGGTGGATGCTGGTTTCTTCGTCATTGCCTATGACAATCGTGATATCGGGTTGTCGACGAAATTCGACGATTGGGGACCTGCCGATATCAAGGCTGCTTTTAAACAGGCGCGGGCCAAGCAGAAAGTCGATGCGCCGTATACGCTCGAGGACATGGCAGACGACGCCGCAGCATTGCTAGATTATCTGGAGATTGAGTGTGCCAATATCGTTGGAAACTCCAACGGCGGTGCCATTGCGCAAACGCTTGCAATTCGTCACCCGGAAAAGACCGCGACCTTGATTTCGATGATGGCGACGTCAGGCCGACGTGGCCTGGCGAGACCAAGCGAAGCGGCAAGCGAGTGGTTGGCCCGACCGCGTAATTCTGCCGGGACCCGGGATGGCGCGATGCAGGAAGCCGTGGAGACTTCCCACATCATTGGCAGTCCTGGATTTCCACGCGACGAAGCGGCGATTCGCGAGAAGGCCGGTCGTCTGTTTGATCGCTCATTCTATCCTGCGGGGAATAGTCGTCAGCTTCTGGCAAGTATCGCTTCGGGAGACGCACGTGTCGCAGGGTTGGGCGAGATCACGGCGCCGACGTTAGTGCTGCACGGTCGTGATGACCCGTTGGTCCCGCTCGCGTGCGCCGAGGACGTCCGCGATTCGATTCCCGGTGCGGAGATGCTGGTGGTCGACGGTATGGGACATGATTTTCCTACTGGGGTAATTCCCATTCTCGCGTCTGGGATCAGCGATTTCGTCGCTAAGCAATGACCCTGCGCGCAGCTGGTTGATTGCGTCGCCGATGTGACGAAGCGGGACGTTATCGGAAACACGGTTGTCGTCTGTCCGCTTTCGGATCAGCCATTCCGAATGGACTACCGTTCTATGGCGCTCGAAATTTTCAGAAGGGCAGGTTGTCAGATTATCGGAATCCGCATCGCGGCAACCGCGGCTGGTGAAAGTACGTCCATGTCGAGTTCGACATGCCAGCGGTCGGTGTTGCGAATTTTTGGCGGTGCATTTCCCTCTGTATGTCGATCGAAGACGAATCCTTCGTAGCCGTTGTCCATCACTTTATTGCATTTGTTCACATAGATCGGAAACCCGCCGATATAGGGCATGAACACGCGTGGCCTTCCGGAAATGTTGGCGCCCACGTACCACGAGCTACAGGTCGAGCGAAGCGAAATTGCGGCCACTTCGTTGACGTGTTCGATCCAGGCATCCTCATCGCCGAGTTGCGGTTCGATGGTTTCGACGCCGACATCGCGCATATGCGCCATACAGTCGATCATCCAATCGGCGTGCTGTTCGATAGACTGAATCATATTCGCGAGAACCGACGGGCTGCCGGGTCCTGTGATCATGAAAAAATTAGGAAATCCGACGGTCGACAGGCCAAGATATGTGCGCGGGCCCGCCTCCCATTTTTTCTTCAGGGATATGTCGTTCCGGCCGACGATGTTCATCTTGTCGAAGGAACCGGTCATTGCAGCAAACCCGGTCGCCAGGACAACGACATCGACCTCATACTCGATGCCGCCAGTCACAACGCCATTGCGTGTCAGGTGTTCGATCGGGTCTTTGGATACGTCGATGAGCTTCACGTGCGGTTGGTTGTAGACCTGATAGTAGCCCGTATCGACGCAGAGGCGTTTACAACCGAAGACATTGTCGGGGCACAAAAGGTCTGCTACCTCGGGATCGTCGACAACGTCTCGAATCTTACGCCGCGCAAACTCGGCAGCGGTTTCGTTGGCGTCTTTCTCGAAAAGCAGATCGCCGAAGGCGCCAAGGAACGGCAGTCCGCCCCGTTGCCAGAATGCTTCGTACTGCGCTTCCCGTTCTTCCTGGGTTGCTTCCAAGGCGGATTCGAGATTGAAGGGAAAGAAAATGCCCGTCGGTCGCGCCCGAGCGTTTGCTCTCATCGCCGGATAGTCCGCCTTGACCGTGCGCTCGTAGTCGGGGTTCATTGCCTCATTCCAGGCCGGTACAGCATAATTCGGTGTGCGCTGGAATACAGTCAATGATTTCGCCTGCTCGGCTATTATCGGAATCGATTGAATGCCGGAAGAGCCTGTCCCGATCACGCCCACCCGCAGACCAGTGAAATCGACGCCGTCGTGCGGCCATTCGCCCGTGTGGTAGATCGGCCCATTGAAATCTTCGATACCGTCGAAATCCGGTGTGTTTGCCGCAGAAAGACAGCCTACTGCGGTGATGCAGAATTGAGCGGTTACGGCGTCGCCGCGATCCGTCTCGATGCGCCATCGTTTGATCGTCTCGTCGAAGACCGCGGAGTTGACACGGGTGTGGAAATGGATGTCGCGTCGCAAGTCGAAACGGTCAGCAACGTGATTGGCATAGTTCAGAATCTCTGGCTGTGGAGAATATTTCTCCGTCCAATGCCACTCCTGGTCCAATTCTTCTGAAAAGGAGTAGGAATATTGCATGCTTTCGACGTCACAACGCGCGCCCGGGTAGCGGTTCCAATACCATGTGCCGCCGACACCGCCACCGGCCTCATATACTCGCGCGGAGAATCCCTGTTGTCGCAAGCAATGCAGCATGTACATTCCGCCGAACCCCGCGCCGATGACGACGGCGTCGTAGCTCTTGCCGGTTTCCGGTTCGCGATCCTCGCTTGGTTCCTGCATTGAACTCATGACCGAGCGGTCCCTCTATTCGTTAGTTATGACAGTTGAAACGGAATTTAGTGCGTCGAACCCCTGGCTTACAGCCCCTGCGATTCGCCTATCCGCGGTTTAACGAACTTTCGCGGAACGTTGCCACGCCGGGGGCGTGTCGGATCTAGCCCTAAAGGAATGGATTCGAAGGAGAGTCTGAGAAATGGCGACGAAACCGCTCGATGGATTGCGCGTACTGGACGGTTCAAATTTTATGGCAGGACCGTTTTGCGCTAACTAGTTGGCGGAGTTTGGTGCCGAGGTAATCAAGGTTGAACTCCCCGGCGTCGAGGACCCGTTACGGAAGTTCGGCACGCCGACGGAAAGCGGCTATACGCTGTGTTGGTTGAGCGAGGTGCGCAACAAGAAATCGTTGACCCTCGATCTGCGAAAACATGAAGGCGCAGCGTTGCTGAAGCGGTTGGTCTTGAAGTCGGATATACTCATAGAGAACTTTTAGACGGGAACGGTGGATGGCTGGGGAATCGGCTGGGAGGATCTGCGTTCTGTCAATCCCGAACTCGTCATGGTCCGAATTACCGGATACGGGCAAAAGGGACCGAATGCGCACCGGCCCGGCTTCGGGTGTATCACGAACGCGTTCGGTGGTTTGTCGTTTCTCGCGGGCGACCCCGGTCGACCGCCCTCGACTCCCGGTTTACCCACCATACCCGACTACTTCGAGGGCTTGTATGGCGCACTGATGGCCGTCCGGGCGCGCGAGAAGACGGGCGAGGGCAGTTTATCGACATTTGTCTCTACGAGCCGATCTACCGTTTTCTCGACGAATTGCCTGCGGCCTACCATTTCAACGACTTTATTCGCGAGCGCATGGGCCCGGCCATGAAGAATGCCCTGCGGCATAGCCATTATCCGACGAAGGATGGACGATGGATTGCCATCGCCTTCACGAACGACAAGATCTTTGTCTAGCTCGCGGAATTGATGGGTATGCTGGAGGTCTCGGGTGATGGGAAATGGGGGATGTTCCCAAAACGCGACTCAGATCTTGCCGCAGTAGACGCTGCGGTTACCCATTGGACGACTTCGCTCGATCGCTACGACGCGCTTGGCAAATGCGAAGCGGTGCAGGTGCCATGCGGTTCGGTTTATGGTGTCGACGAAATCTTCGAGGATCTGCAGTATCGGGGCGTAAAAATATCCGCTTCATCGAGGATCCCCGTACCGGTGTTGAGGTCGCGCTTCAGGACACCGCGCCGCGTCTCAGCGCCACACCCGGCAGTATTGATGCTCTCGGTCCGGCGCTTGGTGCCGACAACCGAAAAATCTATCAAGAGATTCTCGGCATGTCGGCAAGCGAGAACAGCGCATTGGAGGAAGTCGGAATCGTCTGATCGTCGTTACTGAAGTGCGTTCAGGACGCTCGCAATCTCGGGACGCGACGTGTAGCCCGAGCGCGAAAATCGGAGCGTTACGACACTTTTGTTGTCGATTGCGGAAATGATCGGATGCGGCAGTCCACCATATGAAGATTGTGAATTTAGGACGCTGACGGCGCGGATCTCCACGGCCTCCGGATCTGCGAGGGTCGGTAACCTCAGCCACCGACGTTCGTGCTTATGTCCAGGCTTTCGAGAATTTGACGCAGCAGACCGCGCTCGAAGTGGCGGTGCAAAAGCGTCTTCCTTTCGAAGGCAGGGCGTTTGGGCTAGGCCGCTTTAGTGCGGTTCCGCCGACGGTTCCTGCCACTGCGTCGTTTGCCGCCGCCCGGACGTTTTCCATGCGTCTTACCTGACTTCTTCGAGTTTTGCGGTGGACTGTCCTCGTTTGCGGCAGCAGCACTCAAAGTATGCTCCTCGATCGCAATTCGGCGCCCGATAAGCCGCTCGATACCCTTCAGGTGATCTCTTTCGGCCGGGTCACAGAAGGAAACCGCCATGCCGTCCGCACCCGCGCGGGCGGTGCGTCCGATCCGATGGACATAGCTTTCAGGCTCGTTAGGCAGTTCGAAATTGATTACATGGGTCACGCCGTCTACGTCGATACCGCGCGCTGCAATATCGGTGGCTACAAGAACGCGGATTGCGTTCGACTTGAATCCTTCGAGCGCGCGTTGCCGTGCCGCTTGCGATTTGTTGCCGTGAATGGCGGCGGCCTCGATACCGGCCTGTCCTAACTGTTTGGCGACCCGGTTCGCGCGATGCTTGGTGCGGGTGAAGACGATTACCCGTTGCAGTGCCTCGTCGGCTAGCAAATCGGCCAGGAGTGCCCCCTTCTTCGCCGCGGGTACGTGGATAATGCGTTGCTCCACCTTGTCCGCGGTAACGGTCTTGGGTGCTACGTCGACGCGGACCGGTTCGTAGAGTATGTCTTCAGCGAGCCGCACGATCTCTTTAGGCATGGTCGCAGAAAAGAGGAGCGTTTGCCGGTCGTTGGGTATGCTGCGGACGATCTTGCGGACATCTTTGATGAAACCCATGTCTAGCATCCGGTCTGCTTCGTCCAGCACAAGATGCGCAACATCACCGAGATGGACGTGGCCCTGTTGCTGCAGGTCGAGCAATCGGCCCGGTGTGGCCACTAGGATATCAACCCCCTTGGCCAATGCTTTCACCTGCGGGTTTTGGTTAACGCCACCAAGGATTACCGTGTGGCGGAGGCGAAGGTGTTTGGCGTAGGCCGTGACCGAATCACCAATCTGTAGGGCAAGTTCGCGCGTTGGTGCCAGAATCAGTGCAATGGCGCCCTTTCGCGACGGCCTGCCGCCGTCCTGAACGAGATGCTGCAGGATGGGTAACAGGAAGGCGGCTGTCTTACCGCTTCCTGTCTGCGCGATGCCGAGCAGGTCGGCATCGTCGAGCAGTTCCGGGATGGCTTTCGACTGGATGGGTGTCGGTTTCGAATAGCCCTGCGCCTCCACGGCGCGGGTCAGGGGCTCGATCAGGCCGAGCCCGCTAAAATCTTTTGTGTTCAAGTATCTATCCTTGCGTCAAACGGACGGTCGCAGGTGCGCACGTAAATCTGCCGCGTCGCCGTCATCCTCGCGCAATTGGAATAAACGGGAGATTAAAAAATTTTGCTCGGGACTTGTTGCTTTGTTCTTCTTTGAAAATCGCAGCTATTTGCGCGATCTCGAGCATTATGCGGCACTAAATGTGGCATGAGTGGGTGAATGTCAAGCGCAGGATCAATTAGTTTTTGGCCACGAGTTTTTTGGCGTCTTTCCGTAATTCGACCTTTCTGATCTTGCCGCTCGCGGTCATGGGAAAGTCGTCGACGAAGACCACGCTGTGCGGAATTTTGAAGCTTGCTAGTTTGCCGCGGCAATGCGCGATCACGGCCCCCTCTTCCATGTTCGATTCTGGAACGCGCTGCACGTACGCTACGGGAACCTCGGTGAGCCGGTCGTCCGGCATGCCTACGACCGCGACTTGATGAACTTCCGGGTGCTCCAATAGGAGCCCCTCGGCCTCCATTGGATCGACATTCTCACCCCCGACTTTGAGCATATCCTTATAACGTCCGAGGAAGCGGAAATAGCCATTGTCGAGCCAGACTGCGGAATCGCCGGTTTTGAACCAACCGTCTTCGGTAAATGTAGCGGCGGTCTCTTTCGGTTTTTTGTAGTACTTAAGCATCACGCTATAGCCTTTGACCTGTAGTTCCCCCGGCTCGCCAACGGGTTGCGCCTGGCCGGTTTCTAGGTCGACAATTCTCAGCTCGTAGCCGAGGCCTGCCGTTCCGGAGGATTCGCAGCGCAGTTTCAGGTCGTCATCAAGCGATCCGATGCCGGCACCGACCCAGACTTCTGTCATGCCGTATCCCGAAACAGACCGGAGTGGTGCCAATACTTCCAATCCGCGCCGAACCACAGGTGTGGCGCTGTGCATACCGGCAGCGAAAAGCCCGGTCCGGAGGCTCGATACATCGCGTGGGTTGGCTTCCTGAGCCTCGGTCAAACCCTTCAGGTGGGCTTCGAAACCGTGCATGATCGTCGCTTTCTCTCGCGTGACCAGATCGAGGCATTCATCGGGGTCGAAGGTCTCGGTGATGATTTGACGCGCACCAGTGACAAGGGACGCCAGCGCGCCTTCCGAATATCCGAAGGCGTGGAAAAGCGGGAGATAGTTCAGGATTGTATCGGTCGGAGCGATCGCCAGACGAAAGCACCGGTCTTCGATGTTTCGAAGCAATTTGTGGGTATGCACAACGCCTTTCGGGAAACCGGTCGTGCCGGACGTGTACATGATGATGACCGGGTCGTCGGGGTCGATCGACGCGGTCCGCGCGGCAAGTTCTGCGTCGCTGATGGCCGCGCCCAATTGTGTTAGCGCATCCCATGAAAGAGTGCCGGACGCTGTCTCTTCCCCCACGATAATGACATGGCGCAATATCGGGAAACTGGGATCGTCAATGGCCTCGTTCGACGCCGGCAATGCGATGACGTCGCGGACCATCTCCAGGTAATCGATTGGACCGCTGCGGTCGTGGGTAATTAGAATCTTGCTGTCCGATTGCCGCACGACGTACTCTAGGTCCTTCGTCCGGAAACGCGTGTTGATGGGCACCATGACCGCACCAATCTTCGCCAACGCAAATGCGATGAAAATCCAGGCGTCGCGATTGTTGAACCAGAACGCGACATGGTCGCCCTTCTCGACGCCAGCTGCCATCAATCCCTTGGCGGCACGGTCGACTTCCGCAGCTTGTTCGGCAAAGCTGTAGTGCTTACCCTCGAAGACCAACGCTTCACGGTTACCAAACCGCTGCGCTGCATCGTCCGCAAGATCGCCAAATCGGCGCTTTGTGTACCAGTCCATCGTCGTTGGTTCTCCCTAACGAATGATCTATGCGTGGTTCTCGCGCTTTGCCACGGGGCTTACGACGTCTTAGTTAAAGGGGAACACGCAAAGTCGACGGAGGAACCCCGACATGAAGGTTTACGAAGCGGTCCTGGAACAATTGTGGGGTGCGGGTGTAACGCATTTCTCGGGCATGGTTGGTTCGACGTCCGCGCCTTATGCTTCCGCGCTCGCAGCTCAGAATCGGGCGCGCTATGTCGGTATTCGCCACGAGCAGGTTGGCGCGTCGATCCTGGATGCGACAGCGCGGCTGAGTGGCCGTCCCGGTGTTCTGATGGTGCACGGAGGTTCCGGTCTGCTGGCGGCGAGCCTCGGCGTCGCGGCGGCGGCACTCGACGGCACCCCAATGGTCGTCCTCAGCGCGACGCAAGAGCGCAGGGCCATGGAGAATGGTTGGTGGCAGACGCTTGACGTGCAGAAACCGGTCGCTGACTTCGTCAAATTTCAGACTCGCGTAGAACGCCCGGACCAAGCCGTCGCCGCCGTGCGCGACGCGCTGCGGGAAAGCGTTTCGGGAAAACCGGGCGTCGCGCAGATCGATGTCCCGATCGATGTCTCCAGTGAGGAGTTGGGCGCAGACGATATGCCGACCCCGGTTACGGCGGCAACGCCCTTGATCCGCTCCTTTCCCGACCCGGACCTGGTCGCAAGGGCTGCCGCCTTGCTGCGGCGGGCAGAACGTCCGGTTCTGTTGATCGGCGGCGGCGCGCATTATTCTGACGCTGGGGAAGCCGTGATGCGGCTGGTGGAAGCCGTGCATATGCCGGTCGTGAATTCACCGACCTCGCGCGGCGCGCTGCCGGAAACGCACCCACTGGTGCTCGGATGCGCTGGTATCATCGGTTACGAGCCGGTCGGCGCCGCTGTCGAGGAGGCGGACCTCGTTCTCGCTATCGGGTCCCGCCTTTCCGACATCCAGACGTCCCGTGGTGACCTATTGCCGAAGAACGCGCCCGTCATACAGGTCGATATCGATCCTGCTGGTATCGGACGCGAATACCCTGTTGAAGTCGGTATCGTCGCGGATGCCCAAGCCTTTGCGAAGGCGTTGGGCGCGGCGTTGTCCGGCGAACCGCCCGAAATTTCGGATACGCGCCGCACATGGGCGGCGTCGCTGGCAGAACGCTATGCGACTTGGCGCGACGATTGGATCGCTGCTGCGCCGGATGACGGACAGGTGCAACCGCAGGAGATCGTGGCCGCGCTACTTGAGCAGCCGCCCGAGACGATCTTTACCCACGGCGCCGGCGATCATGGGTTTTACGGATTCATGGTGCCAGTCGACCCGCCGGGCGCACATCTTGTCTCGACGCGTCTTGGCGCCATGGGATGTGCTCTCGGACTTGCGATGGGGGCGAAGTGGGAACGCCCGGACCAGCCTGTGATCACCTGTATCGGCGACGGCGACCTGATGCTGCAATTGGGCGACCTCGAGACGATGGCACGCGAGCGCTTGCCCGCGGTACTCGTGGTGTTCAACAATTTTCGGCTCGGCTCGCAGCGCAAGCGGGTGGAGGCATATGGCCCCGTTATCGGTGTTGATCACGGTAATCCAGATTTCGCGAAGTTAGCGGAACTGTTCGACTGTCGCGGCTACCGTGTCGACCGTCCGGGCACGTTCGCCGAGGCCATGAAGGACGCGCTCGCGTCTGGTGAACCCGCGGTGATCGACGTCATTGTCGATCCCGACGCACGTCCGCCCCGTATCGCCATGAGCCGCGAGGCGCGGTGATAGGACAGCGCTCTTTCGAACCGAGAAGCCGAGCTATTTTTGGAATGCACGTCTTTGGGATTTGGCATCTTTTTGGAAATCTCAGGCACAAATTCTGGGTAGCCGATACGCGCGCCATGGAATGACGAGTAAATTCCCAGGCTCATTCCGGACGGCTTAGCGATCCGGAATTATTATCTGAGCTTACCGTGTGGGATTGCGCCTTATAATTTGGCCGTGAGTATTCACACCAGACGGTCGGTGTCGATTTATTTGCCGGCACGTAGATTTGGAATGAGAACGCGTCGACGATATCAAAGGTCTCGCGGACCACTTTGATAGCCGGGTGGAATTTCTCGACTATACGCTGAAACCGCCCACCGACGGCGAGCCGTAGCGACCTACCATCCAGGAAATCGCCACGATATAGATCGAATCTTCGCTCTTTTATGTCAGTTATTCGCCGAGTTACGCGAACTCGCACCGACAGGTGCCTCACCAACTGGCGAAGAATACGACAAGCAGGGGTTTTCCGTTGAACATCTCACAGTCGAACCGGTCGCCGTGTATGGTCTGTGCCGCCGCCAACGCCGATTTAATGGAATCGGTAAGCCTAAGATCCGCGCGTGCTTCGAATTGGGTTGTCGCCACCAGAACCAAACCCAGGAAGAAAGGCAACAGAATGCGTTACTGACCCCAATAAGCAGACTAGGAATTCACAACCGCGAGATCATCCTGGTCTTCGGCGTTGTAATTGGCGTCATACCACCAGGAGAGGTAGTCGCCATAGCTGATCGGCAGATCTTTTGGCGGATGGTGTGGGTCAGTGCAACTCGGCAGGCATTCGATCATCGTGTCGAGGTGCGGGCCGAGGAAGAACGGAATGGCATAGCGATGTCGGCCGGTGGGAGGTAACGCTCGATGAGGTGTCGAGAGATAGCGGCCGTTCGTCCAGCGGTGCAGCGTGTCGCCGGTGTTGACGACGAAGGAATTGGGCACGTGAGGCACATCCCGCCAGTTGTTCGGCTTGGTCGCGATCTGAAGGCCGGGAACGCCTGATTGTGGCAGAAATGTCATGAAGTTCACGTCAGTATGCGGTGCGATACCGTAAAGTTCGTCCGCGCGCTCGACTGGCGGGTAATGCGACATCCGGAACGAGAATTGGCTTTCCGTGAAGGCTGTATCGAAATAACTGAGGTCGAGGTCGAGCGAAAGCGCCAGCGCCGGAATGAGCCGCCGCGCCATGGCGTCGACCGCTTCGGTATAGTCGAGCACGGTCTCCCGAAAGCCCGGCAGGTCTGCAGGCCAGCGGTTCGGTCCGGCGAACCGGCGGTTGGCGCGGACCAGCGGGTCGTCCGGCTTTCGTTCGCGTTTGGTGAAAAACGCTTCGTTCGCATCCGGCTTGACCGCGCGCTCGCTGACCCGCGACGTGCGGACATTGTAGCGTCCCTGCGCCATATAGCCGTTGTTGTGTTCGTTCATCAGCAGGGCGTGCTTAGCATCTATCGGCTGATCGTGGAACCGCTTCGCCTCCGTGAAGGTCCGGGCGATCAGGTCGCGATCGACACCGTGATTGGTTATGATCAGGAAACCGACTTCCTCCAGCGCTCGGTTCAGCGTTGGTGCCAGCTTCCGCGCGCCGGCGAGCCCGTCTGACAGCGGTGCGAGATCGATCAGGGGTATATCATCGGCCATGAAGAAAGCTTGTGGCCTTGTAACGCCGGAGACAAGCGTTTTAGGCTGCGAAACGACATTGAGGGAGATGACGAATGAGCGACGTCGAGGCCTGCCGCGGCCATGCGGTGGTGATGCAGCCGGGCGAAGGTCCTTCTTTCTGGCAGCCGAAGCCCGCGAACGGGTATTCCAGTCCGAAGCTTTTCCCGGAACTAACCAAGTTCGCCGGATTTTCCATGGGCTATCAAGCGGTCGCGCCCGACAGCCGCATACGCGCCCATTCGCACTCCGATCAGGTGGAGTTGCAGATCTGCTTCTCCGGCAAGGGCCACGTTCTGGTCGATAGCGAGCGGCATGAACTCACACCCGGCACGGCCTGCTTCCTTGGTCCCGATGTCGAGCACGAAATATTCAATGACGGAGACGAAGATCTGGTTCAGCTCTGGATCATTGGTCCAGCCGGACTGGAGGATTTTTTCAAGGAGATCGGCCGCGACCGCACGCGCGGCGATGCCGCACCGGAGCCGTTCGATCGACCGGAAGATGTCGTTACCATCGAACGGGCGATGGGCTTTGACAAGACGACGGCCCAATAGGTTATTGCCGGCTGCCTTTACTTAGCTGTAGGACCGTAATTACTGAGATTGCAAACAGCAGTGCGGTCCCTAGGAAGACCCAGCGATGGTGCCCGCCGTCCATCAACCAACCAAAGGCTATCGGGCCGATGGCACCGCCGAAATCGAGGCCTGAATAGACGAAGCCGAATGTCTTGCCCGATGCGCCGGCCGGCGCTGCGCTTTTGACCAGAATATCGCGGGAGGGCTGTGAGACACCGCTACAGAAGCCAATGATCGCCAGAAGGCCGATATTGACTGTCATCGACAAGTCGAACCAACCAATGCAGGCCATGATTATTGCGGCTAATGTAAGGCTGGTGCAGGCGATGGCCGTTGGATAACGCAGTCGGTCCGCGAGTTCCCCTCCAAACAGGATGCCAACCGCGACGCCGCCGAGATACACGGTAATGCCGGCCGCCGCTTGATAAATCGGCGCTGAATAAATCTCGACAAATGCGCCAACGGAGAAACTTTGCAGGCCGGCGAGCGCACCCGCGACAAGGGCAAAATAGAAAAAGGCGGAGACAAGCGGCCCGTTGGTGATCAGTCCTTTATAAGACGCGATATCCGATTGGTCTCCATTCTCACGCCTTTCATATGTGGTCTGACGCGGTATCGCGAGTGCGTGACGGTGACGAAAGATCAGCAGCGCTGCGGCAAGGCCAAGGACGGCGGCAAATGCCAAACCTGCTCGCCAGCCGGCGACGCTGGCCACGCCCAGAATGACGACAGGTGACAGGAAATACCCACACGTCCCACCAAACCCATGCAAGCCGAAGGCGCGTCCGAGGCGGCTCGGATCGACCTTGGCCGAAAGGATCGAGAGGTCGGCCGGGTGAAAGACGCAATTGCCGAGTGCTGCGAGAACCGCAAGCGGCAGGAACACCCAATAGGCCGGTGCAAAGGACATCAACAGCACCGCGCTTGCCATGGCGACGATCCCGAACAGCATCAAACGGTCGCCTCCACAGCGGTCGACCAGAATGCCGACGAAGGCCTGACAGACACCAGAGACGCCGTAGAACATGGAAATGATGAACCCGAGTGCCGTGTAGCTGACGCCGAACTCGACCTTGAGCAGTGGAAACAATGGACCCAGGATGACCTGATAGAAGTGCGAAAGCAGATGCGCGAGAGAGACCAGGCCGATCACCAACGCGTCGGAACGTCCCGCAATTTGTGGCGCGGTCATCGGCCTATCCGTGTGAGAATGTTCATAAGACAGTGATGACCCTAATATATAGATCGACACAGCTTCCCAAAGCCGAAATTTCCGATAAGGTCGCCTGCGACGGAGGAAACGCCATGACCGATGAAATCAAAGTGCAGAACGTCGCCCACGTTGTATTCGAGGGGTTTACGACTCTGGACATGTACGGGCCGGTGCAGGCCTTTGCCAGTTGTCGAGTTCCCGATGGCGATGGCGGCTGGCTGCGGCATTACAACCAGTTCACGGTCGGTGTTTCATCCGTGGCCGTGAAGTCCGGTGAAGGCCCGTCAACCATGGCGGATTACAGCTTCGAGGATGCACCGGATTTCGACATTCTGCTAATTCCAGGCGGGTTCGGCACGCGTGCCGCGGTTTCCGATGACTCCTTGCTCGGAAAGATCGAAGCGATGAGCGGCAAGGCGGATGTAACGGCGACAGTTTGTACGGGGTCTGCTGTCCTTGCCCGGACAGGCTTACTCAACGGGCGCCCCGCGACCTCGAACAAGGTCGCTTGGGACTGGGTGCTCGAGCAGGGACCGGATGTAGACTGGAAACGCCAGGCGCGCTGGGTCGACGACGGCGACATCATCACATCTTCCGGGGTTTCAGCAGGGATCGATATGGCTCTCAGCCTGATCGCTCGGATGCGCGGGGAGGAGATCGCCGCGAATTCAGCCCGGTTCATGGAGTACATCTGGAACCGGGATCCTTTGAACGATCCGTTCGCATAAGATGGCGCATCTTTCGCCAAGCGACCTCAAGAGGAAGGCTCAAACCGTTCCTGGGCTGATCGGCCCATCAGAGCTTGGGTCGACGCTGATGCATGAGCATTTGCTATGGGATATACGGACGCCGAAGATGCAGGCGGATCCCAATCAAGGTCCGGAAATTGACCTCTGTAACTGCCGGCACGTCAATTATGGCTTGTTTGGCAAGGTGCCGCTCAACCTCGTCTTTTTTGACCGTGAAATTGCGACGAAAGAAGTCGCCGAGCGTTTGCACTGGATGCGCCGATTGATCGATCGCGGACACCTCGACCAGATCGCGATTTCGCACGATATATGTTACAAGTCGCGCTTCTCCAGCTTTGGTGGGCACGGCTATGCGCATATCTTCGAGGATGTTGTACCGTTGATGCGACGGTGCGGATTCTCGGAGGCGGAAATCGAGCGCATCACGGTCGAGACGCCGCGCCGGCTATTGGCCTTCGTTTAATCGAGGCGGGAGGAGACCATGGCGAGAACACAAGAGCTGCAAACCTTTCTCGACGCAACGCGCGATGCGTTCGCCGCGTCGGGCGCGACAGCCGAAGCGCTTGCCATGGCGGACAAGGTGTTTGGCGCCGCGGACGCGACGCCCGGCGAGGCGGCCGCACCCGAGGCCGTTGAAATGCCGGCCTGCGAGCATCTCCAGGATGCTCTCGACCGAGCACGAGGCGAAGGTGGACATGTCGGCGCGCTCGCGGATGCCATCGCCGGAATTGCCCCGCGTCTGATGTGGGTGTTGCGTCCGAACGGCCAAAATGACGATGCGACTTTCAAAGCACGCCATGCGAACGCGGTCGTCGTCGGTGAGGGTGGCCTTGAAGCACGCGACGATATCCGGATCGGTATGAGCCTGTTGGCGCCGGATACCCGTTACCCAGATCATCGGCATCCACCTGAAGAGATTTACACAGTAATATCTCCCGGCGAGTGGAAGCAGCATGCTGACGGTAAGTTTCACGCCCCCGGTGTTGGTGGGTTTGTGCACAACGTCCCGAGCATCATCCATGGTATGCAGTCGACGAATGTACCGCTCCTCGCGGTCTGGAGCCTTTGGATGGGAGTTGATTGATGAGCCTTTCTGCACCGAACGATTCGCGGGTCACACACCATTATGCCGATGTCGGCGAAGTGCTATTGCACTACGTGACCGCCGGGGAGGGGCCGCCTGTTGTCTTGATCCACGGTTACCCGCAGACGTGGTGGGAATGGCGGCACCAGATCCCTGTATTAGCCGAGAAGTACACCGTCATAGCACCGGACATGCGGGGACTTGGCGACAGTTCGCGTCCCGCAACCGGGTATGACAAGAAGACCATCGCCAACGATATCTGGCAGGTCGTGAACGGTACGCTTGGCCATGAGAGCTTTTACCTCGTGGGGCACGATTGGGGCGGGCCGACGGCCTACGCTTTGGCCGCTGCGCACCCGGACGCTGTAAAACGACTGGTCATCATCGACGTTCCAATTCCCGGTTGTGGTGGCGACTTCTCACAAGGTGGGTGGCGTTGGCATCACCAATTCCACATGACGCTCGATTTGCCGGAAGCACTCACGGCCGGGCGCGAGGATATCTACCTTGCCTGGTTCTATCGCACCTTCGCCTTCCGGCCAGATGCCGTCGATGCGGAGGACCTCGCCGAATACGTCCGCACCTATTCCCAGCCCGGCGCGATGCGGGCCGGCTTCAATCTCTATCGCGCCGCGGCGCAGGATGTGGCCGATAATCAGGCGAACATCGCGCGCCAGAAGCTTCCTATGCCGGTGCTCACGGTTTCGGGGGGCACGAGCTATCCGCATGGCAGGGGACGTGGGCCGGAGACCGAGAATTCCCTCCGCCGGGTTGCGGTCGACGTTCGTGGGGAAGTCGTCCCGGACTGCGGCCATTTCGTGCCGGAAGAAGCACCCGATTTCCTGAACGAGCGGTTGCTCGCATTCTTCGGGGAAGATGAGTAGCGCTCAAATAGATGCCGGACTGTCGGCTGTCGTTTCCAACGGCGCGGCGCATGATCCCTTGCCGCAGCGGTGGTGCTCATCGACGATATCGCCGCGGCGGCGGACGAAATCGAGGAAAAACGGTGGATTCCGCCGAAGCTTTTCAGCCAACTACATGAAGCGCGTCTCTGCCGCATGCTTCTACCGCGTCGCTTCGGCGGCGATGAGATCGATTCAGGCCGCTACCTGCGTGTAATCGAGATCGTGGCGCGCGCCGACGCCTCGGTTGCCTGGAATCTTTTCGTTGCCAATAGCGCCGCATTGCTGGCGGTGCATCTTGAGCCGGCGACAAAGCAGACGATTTTCGGGCCGGCCAGCGCGTCGATGTACTTGTCGCCATCAATATCCTTGACCATGATCCCCTTGCCCTCGACAAGGATCTTCTTCCCCGTGTCGTTGGCGAGGGCATGAAAGGCTGAGCCGTGCATCAGGATATGATCGATGCCGGCCTGTTTCGTGGCTTCCTGGTCGGACATTGATTTTGGGTCGACCATATCGATGTCCCCTTATGCGCCCGGAGCTAAGCGGTGAATCGCCGAACGACGTTCTCAATTATGCGCGAGATGTTGTTGTCATAGTTGTTATGCGACAATGAACCGCAGAACGTTATCGAGCCAACGGAAAATACGGCGCCTCCGCCCGGACAGTCGAAATAGATCATATCGGCACGGATCAGGTCTTCGTAGCTCTCGCCGCTGATCGTCGTGTCATTGGTGAGCATTTCCTCGGGCACCAACTGGAAATGGCTTTGCGGGGCTTCCGAGGTCGCAAGGATTATTGCATTCGGCGGCGTGCCTAGGCGGACATCCGCCCGGTCGAGTTCGAAGCCGGCGGCACCGCCGCCCGATAGTCCAAAATCACCGATGATCCTATCCGTGACACCTTCGAATATCCAATTCGTTTCTGGTCGGTCAGACCCCGGCATGCGTCGGTAATAGGTTCCCTGGAACTTGCCTTGAGAAGAGAAACCGAGACCGCAGAGCTGTTGTGGTGGACGCCCGTTCCGCCGCCAGAGACCGCCATATTCACCGTCGAACGCGTTGTAGTATTCCCCGGGCTCGGCGGCCCAAGCCCGGATACCATCCTCGCCACGGCGTATCTCGATAATGCCGTCTTTTTCCGAGTGGAGGGCAACACGCCAATAAAAGCCGTTGCCGCCGAGATACATTAGGTTACCACCGGTGTCCCGATATTCGGTCAGCGCATCGAGCGTGTTGGCAGTGTGGTACTCCGGATGGCTTCCGGTCAGAACCACCTTGTAGGGATTGAGCAACTCGGTGCCTTCGTGATGCAATTCCCAGTCGGTCACAAGGTCGTAGGGGATGCCTTTCGATTCCAGCCAGTCGATAATGTGGGTGTCGGCCGGCAAATGCCGCAATCCGGAGCCGTGTTCGTCATAAATAGGAAAGTATCCCGGCCGCGCATTGAGCATCGGGCGGTGCCAACTGACATTGCAGATGCCGGACCCATCCGTATGGAAGTTGTAGGTCGAGAGCCCGAATTCCCGATGCTGGATGGGGTTGTAGGGAAAGGCACCCCATTCCTTTGCACGACGGGTCCAGTCGTCATCGAAGTCGCGGCGGGCTTGATTGCCGTAAATCGTATAGGTGAAGGTGGGAATGAGCAGGCAGACGTCCGCGGTCTGTGTTCCTTTAGGCGGGCAAATGACAAAGGGAAGTGCTTCCCAGTTGTCGCCTGATTGAAGCCGGGCGGCATAGAGGCCGGTTGGAAGGTCACTTGGGACGGTAAACTCGAAATCAGTCCGCCAGTTACAATCCTCAATATCGTCTTCGTGGAAATGGATGGCCCCGTAAGTCTCGGGCGCGTGCTGCCATTGCATTTCCTCGCCTCGCCAGTTGGATCCGGTCATAGCACGGGCCGGCGCATTGACGACATGCCCATGCAGACCGAGCGGGCCTGCGTCGACAATGCGCGTCGATTTTATGGCGTTTGAAAAATCCCAGTGCGCCAGCAAGTTGGCGTCGCTTTTGGTCGGGTCGATTGCCGCGCTGTGAATTTTGGGTGCTTCGATCTTGCCATTGAAATGCCCGCTTGGAGGCTCCTGGCCCAAGGCGCCGATCAGAACCGGGACGTCGGATGCGAGCGCAACCGTATCCGCCTTTGCCGTCTCGCGTACCGCGGTACCGTTGATACTATGCTGGCCAATGACTATATCGCCGGAATCGGCATTGACGCTGGCCCAAACCCGGTACCACTGCCGCTCAAGGAGCGGTGTCCCAGTCGACAGCCGGAGAGGCTCCGCATTGCCTCGTCCGACGAGAAGTTCGGCGCCGTTTGGCCCGACCATCACAGCCATACCGCTGCCGGTGTCGGGGTCGAAGCGCCCAATGATGGTTTGCCCTTCGTTCTTTAATCGCGTCGGCCAAATGGTCGCAGAGAAGGTCAGGGTGTCGATCCCGTCGAAGGCGCTCCCCGGAATGACTCGGACATAGGATCCCAGATGCACGTCTTGTGCACGGGACGGGTACGATCCCGTGAATGCTGACGGGATTTCGGTCTCCCGAATTCCGGGGCCTGCCGGGTTCGGGTCCCCGCAGGTGATGCGGACCAGTTTTGCTTCGTAGGGGTCAGGTAAAGTGCAGGAGACCTTGAAGGCGATTGTCTCACCAGGTCGGACGGAGAGCTTATCGCTATAGCCAATCAGAGGAATGGTGCTGGCCGTCATATCTTTGCCGATTCATTTGTTCGCTGTGTTACTTCAATTAGGTTACTGTAAAGACAATGTCGACGAAGCTTGGAGGAAGTGTCATGACGCAATCGTCGGAAGAACTGTTTCAACAGGCCCGTGAACGTTTGGCGGGCGGTGTGTCCCACGAAAGTCGCTTCAAGGGACCGCACCCGAAATACATCGAGCGCGCCGAAGGGTCGCGGAAATGGGAAGTCGACGGCAAGGAATACATCGACTACGCCATGGGCAGCGCATCGCTCTTGTTGGGTCATGCCCATCCCAAGGTGGTGGCAGCACTGACCGAACAGGCGACAAAAGGTACATTCTTCGCGGATTGCCATCCCTTGGAAATCGAATGGGCGGGGTTGATCCAGGAACTGATACCCTCGGCTGAACGGGTGCGCTTCGTCAGTTCGGGAACCGAGGCGACCATGCTGGCGATCCGCATTGGCCGCGGCTATTCCGGGAAGCACAAAATTCTGCGCTTCGAGGGCCACTACCATGGCTGGCATGAATTCGTCGATCTTGGAATGAATGCGCCCTACGACAAACCGACTTCGCTCGGTATCCTGCCAGGCACAGTCGAGGCGACGGTCGTTGTCAAACCGGAGCCGGCGGCGGTCGAAGCGGCACTTGCGGCCGATGAAGAGATTGGCACGATCATCTGCGAGGTGTCGGGCGCGAACTATGGCAGCGTCCCTTTGCCTGAAGGGTTCCTGCCGGAGCTTCGGCGTCTTGCCGATGCGCATAACGCGGTTCTGGTTTTCGACGAGGTTATCACCGGGTTCCGCTGGAGTCCGGGCGGGCGGCAGGCCCGTGACGGGGTTACACCCGACCTAACATCGATGGCCAAGATCGTCACCGGCGGTATGCCGGGCGGTGCCGTCGGTGGCCGTGAAGATTTCATGCGTTTGCTCGACCCGCAGGTCGAATTCAGAGGGAGGACGCCCGGGGTTACCCATAAGGGTACGTTTAACGGAAATCCGTTGGTTGCGGCGAGCGGCGTCGCCGCACTCTCCGAGATCAAGACGGGAGAGCCCAACAAGCTTGCGGACCACGCCGCCGAGCGCTTGCGGACCGGCATGCGTGAGGTCATTCAGCAGCATCAGGTCGCGGGCGCTGTGTACGGCGAATCATCAACCTTCCATTTGTATCTTGGTGATGACGCGGCCGACGGTTCTGTGGAAAATCTTGGAGCAGAAAAGATTCGCGGCATACCAAAGCCCGTCATAAATGCAATGCAGAGCGGGTTGAGAAAGCGTGGGGTGGACCTGATGTCCCACATGAGCGGTATCACCTCAATGGCGCACACGGATGCTGATATCGACGAGACCTTAAACGCCTTCGAGGACACGGTGCAGGAGATGATCGCGGACGGCCACATTGGCGGCCACTGACCGCTGAATGGATTCTGTCACACAGTTCACACTTGGCGCGGTTATTGGGACGGTGGTGCTTGGTCGGCGCCTCGGCGTTCGGCGCGCCGCGATTACGGGTGGTATTCTCGGGACGCTGCCGGATCTCGACGTCTATCTGCCCGCCGATGACCCGATTGAAAGCTTCGTTGGTCATCGAGGCTGGAGCCATTCGCTGATCGTTCATGCTGTGGTGACACCGCTTATCGCAGAGGGGCTGGTGCGGATGTTTGCCGCGTTGCGTCAGGCTCGATACCTAACCTGGCTGGCCGTCATGCTGTGCCTCGCGACTCACGCCCTGATTGATGCGATGACGGTGTACGGAACGCGTCTGTTCTGGCCTGTCTGGCCCGAACCGCTGGGTGCTGGTTCCATTTTCATTATCGATCCTCTCTTTACCTTGCCATTGCTGGTGACAATGCTGTGGGCCTTCTGCCGGCGTGAATGGTCACCCCGGTTCGGGAAGGTGCTTACCGTCAGTCTCGTCATTTCGACGGCTTATCTGGGTTGGACGCTCATTGGTCAGCGGATCGCCGAGGTGCGCGGGGTCGATTTTTTGGCTGCGCGCGGTATTGAACCGGAACGTTTGCTTGCAGGACCGACGCCCCTCAATTCTCTGTTTTGGCGGGTCATCGCGGTTGATGGGCCCGACTATTATCACGTCTATGTACCGATTGTGGGAGATGCAGCGTCGGTGATGGCGTATCGTCACGCACGTTGGGAATCAGGTCTCATCTGTTGGGCGAAGCGCGCTACCTTGGGCGACGGTCTCGCCGGGGTCATCGCCCGGTTCTCCGATGGGTTCTATCAGGTGACTTCGCACGGTGAAGCCGTGTTGGTCTCCGACCTTCGGATGGGTATTTATCCGGATTATGTCTATCAGTTCGCCGTCGCGGCGCGTGAAGGCGACAAGATCGTCGAGAAATCACCAAGTCGCGTACGGGGCGAGCGACGGCAGATCGGTGACTTGGAATGGCTTGCCGCCGGCGTGCGCGGCGCCAAGGCTGTCCGACCGGCCGAAGCCGGTCATATTCTGACGGATCCTCCGGCGAATCTCGCTACTGCGGACAGGCAAACAAATGCGTGTTGATCCGCTCTTCCCGCGGCGTGTCTTGAAGCGCTTAGGGATACTTTTACTGGTCGCGCTCGCATTAACCGGATGCAGCCAGTTCAAGGTGCTTTACGCTCTCGGCGGCGAGGCGATCCGGGGCGAGGCGGAATTCTTCCTCGATCTGACGGAAGCGGAGGAAGCAGCGCTGGCGGAGAATGTCGATGTTCTCGTCCGATGGCATCGAATGGAGATGTTGCCCAAATATGCTGCATTTTTGAGTATGACAGCGGATCGCGTTGAGAACGGGTCTCTGCATACTCCCGATGTCAAAGAGACGATTGTCCGGATGCGGTCCTTGCTTAAGGAGACGGTGGAAGGGGCGTCGCCGATCGTTGCGAGTGTGCTTGTCGATCATACAACGCCGCAGAAAGTGGCCCATTTGAGCGAGCGCATGCGGGAACGTCTGGCGGAGCGGCGCGCGGAAATGGAAGGCGATTGGGAAGAATGGACCGTTGAACGGACGGAAAGAGCGGTCGATCGGTTCGAGCGCTTCTTGGGTCACGTGACGCCTGCGCAAGAGAGAATCATTCAGCCCTACTTCGAAGGCATATCCGATATGCCGGCCCGCTGGCAGCAGATGCGTGAAATTAGACATCAAGCATTTGTCGATTTTCTGGCGGAGCGGCCGGATCGCGAGAGTATCGCGCGCTTTCTGCCGCGTATCCTGCTTCGGTCCGGAGAGGTCGTAGGTCCAGTTTATACACAGCTCG
>DJKK01000140.1 GCA_002434595.1 Alphaproteobacteria bacterium UBA6544
ACTTTGCTTGGTGAATGGCAGCAGTCTCGCGACTTCGGTGCGTCTGGTGCTGAGGGTAACTCCTTTGGTGTTGGCATCGGACAGAACATCGACGCTGCCGCAGTGTCCCTCTACATGAAATACATTCATGTCGACGTGGACGAAACGGGTCAAAGCTATGAAGATGTTCAGGCTGTCGAATCTGGTATCCGGATGAAATTCTAATTCGGTTCACCTACACTATAGGAGTAACTTCGTGTGCCTATAGGATTGGCAGTAGTTGTCGTTTTAATGAGCGCAGTACTCTTCGGAGGTTGCGAGCGTTTTAAAGGTGCTGCTGCCAATGACCCGATTTTCGACGACCCCCGGGACCCGCCAAGGGGCCCGGGGGTATTCACTGGACGTTCAGGTAATTGGAATATTATAGGTCGGTAGCTTTTCAATTAAAGAAACTTAGTAGAAGGGGCCTAGCCCCTTTTTTGATTCATAAAGCTTACCACGACAAATTGTCATAAGCTTTGTACGAAGCTAGATGGCTCATCTGCTTTGACAGCATATTCCTAAACATACCAACCGTTACTTCATATTCTCCAGCATCACGGAACACATTGACTACGAAGGCGCACCTTACGTCGGATAGTTTGGTCAAATGTCAGCTAAACTTAATGGATTGCGAAACCAGTAGCCCAGAATTGACGCTAATGATTAAGCTTCATTTCCAACCATGCCTTAGATGAATTGCTATAACGCAGGCAAACTGAACAAACGATCTCAAGATCGACGCACGCTCGGGCAACAACGTCCAAACCCGAAAGGCTGGAATCATCATCACCTGCTCCAGCATGGGCATGCTCTCGATTGGTGCAGGTTCAACGCCTTCCGACGGTGTGACCGAGACCAACATGATCAACTAAGCGTTCCGGCCGCGTCAGATCGGCCTGCCGACGGTGCATTCCGAGCCTGGTGAGCCACAACTCGATCCGGACCCGGATAGTTCAACGGCCGATCAGGTTCTTGGACGATTATGGGCCGCTAAAGAACGACTGTCTTTTAAGACAGACTTTAGACTTCAGCCGGGTATATTTACCCGGCTGTTTTCTTTATGAGTACCGTTTCTCTTGAGTAACACGGTGTCTTACTTGCCTTCTCGACGCCAAGTGAAAGCGATCAGTCCAATCGACACAAGCAAGGCAAGCAAGGGTGGCAACAGGGAATGTCGCCGTGCACCGCGCACGATATAACCTTCGTTCCGCCACAGGCCGAGCCAGTCGTCTCCCGAAACGGAACGGCCAGGACGGACCCGGCGGATATCGACAGCACCCTGGTTGATCCACTTTATCCCTCCCTCGGTCGCCTCGACGAGCGGGCGAACGTGCCGGTCGGTGGACCGCAGGTCGGCAATCTCCTTCGGATTGAGGGCGCCTGCCGCGGCATGCGCTATCAGGCTTTCGTCCCGCACAGTATAGAGGCCCGCCCGCGAAACCGGAACTGTCGCGGTCTCCCGTCCACCCTCCCCCGGAACCAGTTTGATCGTGCTCTTGGACCCATCTGGCTCCTGAAGTTCGACCTCGGCCGACGTCGGCTGTTCCAATCGCCGGCGCTCGATTAATAATCGGTCGCCATCAAATGTCATACGCAGGTCGTCTTCTTCGAGTTCCGGCTCTTTCATCAGCCAATGTGCGAGGCGTCGGAGCAATTCCGCCTGAGGACCGCCGCCCTCGAATCCTCGCGCCCACAACCAAATATGATCGCTGTTAAACTGAGCGACCCGCCCCTTCCCGAAACGGTCCAGCACAAGAAGCGGTTTGTCTTCAATCCCCTGCATCAGCACCCGTCCGCGTTTCACGGCCACGTCGATCTGCCGCAGCCATCGACCCCATGTGGGCGTTTCGCCTCGCCCGGCCCCGAAAAGACCTGAAGTCACAGGATGACGCATACCAAGGTTCGAAATTCGCGGTTTAAACGGCCGGCTGAGGACAGTGCCGCTTGGTTCGCCCGGCAGTATCTTGCCGAGGGGCGTGCGATAGATGCTGAACGGCCCGGCAAAGCTCGGTCCCACGGCTTCCAGCAAGGCACCGCCCTTCTCCACATATTCCACGATGTTGTGCAGGTATACCGGTGGTAGAACACCGCGGCGGCGATAACGATCGAAAATGACGAGATCGAACTCCTCCAGTTTTACCTCGAACAGTTCCAGCGTCGGAAAGGAGATCAATGAGAGTTCGTTGATAGGCGTGCCGTCCTGCTTCTCCGGCGGTCGCAATATCGTAAAATGCACCAAGTCGACGGAAGGGTCGGACTTCAGCAAATTCCGCCACGTCCGTTCGCCCGGATGTGGTTCTCCCGAAACAAGGAGCACACGCAGGCGATCCCGGACGCCGTTGATGGACAGGACGGCCCTGTTGTTCTCGACCGTCAATTCGTCCTCGCCCGGCTCGACCGAAAATTCCAGTACCGTCGGACCGCCATGTTCCAATTCGAAGGAGATCGGCGTGTCGGTCCCAATCGGCAGGGTCTTCTCCAAAAACCGCTCACCATCACGCCGAATTGTCATCCGGGCCGGCGCCTCTGAATTGCG
Source organism: Alphaproteobacteria bacterium UBA6544 (assembly GCA_002434595.1). Lineage (GTDB taxonomy): Bacteria > Pseudomonadota > Alphaproteobacteria > UBA8366 > UBA8366 > UBA6544. Next base: position 2,558 of record DJKK01000140.1, read on the forward strand.
GCCGGGATCCTCGACACGGAGGGTTACCGTAATCGACTTGCCAACAATCCCGTAAGCGGGCGCGTTCACGACCACTAGCCGCCGGTCGCGCATATTGGGTGAGCCGGCCAGAAGGACATGGACCGGCGCCTGCGTCGATACCCTCTGCGCCTCGTTCGGCATGTCGTGGGCTTGCCCGTCGGTTAACAATATCGCGCCGGCGAGCCGGTCGCGCGGAATATCCGCTAAGGCTTCCGCCAGTCGCCCATACATCAGTGTGCCCTCACCCGAAGCCGCAATCGACGTATGGCGGACCTCTACCTGCTTCACATCCAACGTCTTCGCATATTGATCGAGGCGGCTTAGCAGATTAGCCAACGCTGTATCGATGTCAGCGCTCCGTGCCGCGACTTCGGTACTCGGGGTCCGGTCCGTCGCGACGATGACGACATCCTTCAGTGGTTTGCGCAGTTCCGACACCAACGTAGGCTGCGTCAAAATCGCGCCGAGGAAGATTGCCGCGGCGAACCGCCAAATCGCGCCCGGCGCACGTGTCACAGCACTGAAAACCGTGATAGCGATAATCGCCGCACCGGCAATTGCAAGCACCGCCGGCGGCAGGAGTGGAGCGAAATCAATGGACAGCGCGTTCATCGTCTATTGCCCCAGCCGTTCCAGGATAGACGGTACGTGCACC
>DJKK01000159.1 GCA_002434595.1 Alphaproteobacteria bacterium UBA6544
TGAAGGAGGCCGTGGACACGCTGTGTATCGCACGCGTCTTTTCGAATTTTCGCGATCGCATCCGCATTGTCTCGCAATGGTACACGAGGGTGGAATGACGGACGGGGCGGCTGCCAAGGTCACCATCGAAGAGTTTGAGCGTCTCGCGAAAGACGGGAGCGGCTTCCTCGATATCTACAATTTTGTGACAGAGGAAATTGGTCATGGCCGTGCCCGCATGCGTTTGGAATTCCGCGAACACCATGTGCGTTCGGGTGGTACGATGGCGGGGCCATCGATGATGGCGCTTGCGGATTTTTCCGCCTATGCGGCGCTGATGGGGGCTATTGGCCCGGTCCAGATGGCGGTTACGTCCAGTCTCAGCATCAATTTTCTTCGCCGGCCGGAGGCGGCGGAAATGGTCGCCGACGCCAGAATAGTTAAAACGACGCGGCGTTTGGCCTTTACTGAAGTGGATCTTTATACGGCGGGCGAAACGTCACCAATCGCTCATGTAACCGCGACCTACGCCATTCCTAAAATTAAGGCATAAAGTCAGAGGTATTCAGATACCGCAGTATAAGAGTCTGTTTTTACGTGGTTTAATTGAAAAATTTTTATTGACCTCACCAAATGCAATCAGCATACTGCGCCGCCTTAACGGACGCTCGGCTTTTTGCCGCCGGGACGAGAGGAAGCCGATGAAAACCTATTCCATGAAGGCTTCGGAGATCGACAAGAAGCACTATGTTGTCGATGCGGAAGGACTGGTATTGGGCCGAATGGCCGCTGTAATCGCCACCGTGCTCCGGGGCAAGAACAAGCCGACGTTCACGCCGCATATGGATTGCGGCGACAACGTCATTGTCGTCAATGCCGAGAAGGTCGTGCTGACCGGCAAGAAAATGATGGACAAGAAGTATTATCGTCACACGGGCTATCCCGGTGGTATCCGCGAGAAAACGCCCGAGAAAATTTTGGAGAGCGGATCGCCCGGTGAGATCATCGAGAAGGCAGTGCAAAGGATGCTGCCGAAGGGGCCGCTTGGACGTAAACAATTGTCCAACCTGCGCGTCTACGCCGGCCCGGAGCATCCCCATGAAGCGCAACAGCCGGAGCCTCTCGATATTGCATCTATGAATTCTAAGAATAAGCGGAGTGCGGCATAATGGCCGACCAGAACACGACCGAGAACGAGGCGTCGGCCGAAGAGGCATTGGCGGAAGAAGCCGCAACGGAAGCCGCGCCGACGGAAGCGGCCGCGGGTAATGAACAGGCGACCGATGCTCAGCCGCGGACGTTGACGGATTTTGCTGAGCTTGCCGCGGTTGCGACTGGAACGACGGCACCGGAGCGTCCGGTGGAGGAGACCTCCAACGAACCGCAAATTGATGAGCACGGCCGTTCGTATGCGACCGGTCGCCGGAAGGATGCGGTCGCGCGCGTCTGGATTAAGCCAGGCGCAGGGAACATGGTGATTAACGGACGCGAAATCTCGCGTTATTTTGCCCGCCCGACGCAGCAGATGATGATCAAGCAGCCTTTTGACGTAGTGGGCCGCGCCAATCAGTATGATGTTATCTGCACGGTGAGTGGTGGCGGTCTCTCGGGCCAGGCCGGAGCGGTGCGCCACGGCATCAGCAGGGCGCTCGTTGCCTACGAACCGGCATTGCGGCCGACCCTCAAGAAGGGTGGATTCCTGACACGAGATTCCCGTACGGTTGAGCGTAAGAAGTACGGCCGAGCCAAGGCGCGCCGTAGCTTCCAGTTCTCGAAACGCTAAATATAAAACACTACTTTTTATTTTATATCAGGGGGTTAGGTAAGTTCTAGCCCCTTTTTCTTTTAGGCGCATTTGTCGTTGAATTGAGCGTAGATTGTGGGGATTGACCGATCGCAGAATTGGGGGCAAGAGAAATTCTAGGCAACGGACGGGAGTTATGCGCGGCGGGATGACAAGCTTCTTAATCTGGACTGTCGTCGCTTACGTTCTGTTCTGCGGCATTCTATTTGGGTACCAACGTTCACTTCTATATCACCCTAATCAGACAATTCCGGATCCCAAGGAATTCGGGTTGGATGGTATTTCTGTCGAGAGAATCGAGAGCGACGGCGGCCATCGGCTACTTGCCTGGTGGCGACCGCCGGCCTCAGTAGAGAAGCCCGTTATCCTCTATTTCCATGGCAATGCTGGTCATCTCGGCCATCGGGCGGAGAAAGTAAGACCCTACTTGGTGCGCGGTTATGGCTTACTACTTACTACTTACCGTTACAATGCAGGCGCCGGCGGCTCGCCGAGCGAAGCAGGGCTGTATGCGGACGGCCGTGCGACAATGGCATATGCTCGCCGTAAAGGAATCGCTTCTGACCGGTTCATCATCTATGGCGAATCGCTCGGAACCGCCGTCGCAGTGACGACTGCCGCCGATTACGATGTTGGAGCTGTCGTCCTTGAAGCGCCCTATACGAGCATCGCGGATGTATCGCAGACTCACTATTGGTATCTGCCAGCACGTTATCTCGTTCTCGACAAGTTTGATGTCGCGAAGATGATTACCCACATAAATGCGCCATTAATGATTGTGCACGGAGAACGGGATGCGATTATCCCAGCACGTTTCGGAAAGAAGCTTTTTGAGAAGGCATTGGAGCCGAAAGAGGCCCGTTTCTTGGCGGAAGCAGGTCACGATAATTTACACGAGCATGGCATTGCGCAAATCGTGATCGAGTTTGCCGAACGACACTTGGAGTCAACTAACCGGTAAATTTCGCCAGCGCCTCCGGCGTATCGATATCAAGTAGGATGGCGTCGTTCTCCATTTCTACTTCGATAACTAGATCCGGATAGGATCCGATCAGTGTGCGGGCGCCAACATCTCCTGCGATATCCTGAACCTCGGCGAAAAATCGTCTGCCGATCAATACCGGATTCCCACGCTTACCATTATGAGTCGGTACGCAAATAACGTGACCTTGGTTGGGCGCATAGGACGCGATGAGATACTCGATTTCAGCGGCCGAAATACGCGGCATATCGCCGAGACAAATCAGTGCCGCATCTGTGCCAGGAGGCAGGCTGGCGAGCCCGCGTTTTAACGACGCCGATAGGCCTTCCGCATAGTCGGGGTTTTCGACGAAGGTGACGTTGCGGCTAGGTAATGAATCGCGAACACGATCGGCCTCGTGACCGAGCACAACGGTTACGGATTCAACGGTCGAGGCTAGGATGGCATCTACCGTATGAGCGACCATTGCCATGCCTTCGATTTCGGCCAGTAACTTGTTTTGCCGCCCCATACGCTGAGATTGCCCGGCAGCCAGAACTATCGCGGCAACTTGGGGTGACGCCTCCGTAGCTTCGGCTCGGGGTGGACTTGCTTCGGTTCGTGGCATTGGACGGCTTGGTATCTCTTTCAAAAGACCGCCGACACCCATGTTGCGGATGTCTTCGACAGTTATCGCCATACCAGTGACGAGGCGTTGGATGATCCAGTCAGATCCGTGCAAGCGAGGGGAGCGGGCGGAGCCCGGCAAGCCCACGAGCTGCATTTCGTTTATTTTGCCCAGAAAACTAAGGTTTCCCGGATCGACTGGCATTCCAATTTGCAGGATTTCTCCACCTAACGACGTAATTGCCGAGGGCACGACGTCGCGACGGTCCGCTACTGCCGACGCGCCGAGGATGAGCGCGAGGTCGCACCCATGTTCCATGAGTTCTTTCAGGGAAGTGCGAATAGAAAGTTCCCGGTGCTCGCAGACGCGGTGGAGGTCGAGCGACAGGCCCATTGCCGCAAGCCTTGCGGCGGTCGCTTCTTTTCCTTTTGTAATTAAAACTTCTCGGTGCTTTGGAAGAACTGTCTGCAACAATCCGACGATGTATTTTTTGTATGGAGCAACGCGAAACAGTCCATTGCAACTTGCGGCAGTGTCTTCGCAAAGCGCCAGCGTGGCCTCTGAAACCGCGAAAGGTATTATCTTAACCGTGGCCAGCAATTGTCCGGGGTCAACGGATTCGAAAGGGCGAATCGTTGATAATGTGATGGCTTCATTAATCGCATTCACCGCGTTGACATGTTCTGGCAACAATATGAACAGGCCTCTTGCGGCGGCATAGAGGTTAACGCGCCCGGTGCCGGCCGAGCCGAGAGTGACACTCTCGTCTTGAACGACGACATCCGCCATTCGCTGCGCGGCAATATCTTCGGGAATGTCGTCGCCTTCGAGGCGCGCCAAGGTCGCCTCTTTGTGCCCCGCGTTGTTTAGTTGTGTTATATCCTCCGCTTGCAAAACACGTCCCTTGCGAAAGACACGTTCGCTGCCGCGCAGACTGTGTACGAGGATTGCGCCTTCTGCGCTGCTGTCGAGTGGACGAATTCCAAACTTCACGCGGCCTCGCGCTGCGCAGGCGCATGCAGAACTGCGGTAATCTGGGCCATGATGGACACGGCGATCTCCGCGGGAGATACCGCACCAATGTCGAGGCCAACGGGCGCATGGATGCGGGCAAGTTCGCTTTCAGTCAATCCGGCTTCCCTGAGGCGTGCCAGACGTTTTGCATGTGTCCGATTGCTCCCAAGAGCCCCTATGTAAAAGGCCGGGCTTCGCAAAGCGACCAAGAGCGCCGGGTCGTCCAACTTGGGATCATGTGTGAGCGTGATGACTGCAGTGCGGCGGTCCGGATCCAACGCGCTCATCGCTTCGTCAGGCCAGTCGTGTTGCAGAGAAACGCTGGGAAAGCGTGCTTCAGTCGCGAATGCCTGTCTTGGATCAACAATCGTGACGTCATATCCCGACAGCGTCGCCATCGGGACCAGCGATTGCGCAATGTGAACCGCACCGACGACGATCATGCGTTTAGGGGGCGGAAAGGGCTGGAGAAAATATCGAACTCCGTTCTCTTCAAAGGTTTCGCCTTTGTCGCGCCTTAGGGTACGGTCTATACTGTCCGATAGGCCGGATGTCATGGCGATGTCGCCGTCATATTCACCTCCAAGCCAGAGTGACTGTGCTCCAGAGGCGAGATCGGTGACGACAACAGTCGGCCTCTTTTCCGCCTTCGCTGTGATCAGTTTGTTGAGGAGTGCCTGTCTCATTTCGATCCACCTAGTCCAACTTCTCGACGAATACTTCGACCTCTCCGCCGCATGCGAGGCCGACATCCCAGGCTTCCTCGTCGCTCACGCCGAAAAACAATAACCGCGGCTTGCCATCCTGCATGACCTCGATCGCCTCATGCACTACCGCACCCTCGATGCAGCCGCCGGACACGGAACCGATCATGTTGTTATTCGTATCGACGACGAGCTGGCTGCCAACTGGTCTTGGTGACGAACCCCAAGTTTTCACTACAGTTGCAATGGCAACGCTACGGCCTTCCGTCCGCCAAGCTGCTGCTTGCTCAAGAATGTTTTTGTGAGCGTCGAAGTCTTGTTCGTTCATGCCGCCATCTCCTGCCAACGTTTTAGTGTCGGGTCCGAAATTGCATCCAGATCGCTCAATATGTGGCTGAGTTGCATCAAGCTTTCCAGATTATGCACCGGTCGGAATTCGTCCACATGTGGAAGTATAGCCATAATTCCTTGCGATTTTGGTTGAAATTGTTCGTATCGGAGGAGGGGATTAAGCCAGATTAAGCGGCGCGATGACCGGTGAAGCCGATCGATTTCTTTCGGCAGCCCATCTCCGCCTTCTCTGTCGAGGCCATCGGTTATCAAAAGTACCACAGCGCCTTGCGTGAGTACCCTGCGGGACCAATCCCGATTAAATTCGTAAAGGCACTGTCCGATCCGCGTTCCGCCGGACCAATCAACGACCGCTTCGCCAATTTTATCTAGGGCGATATCGATATCCCTATATCGCAGATATCGTGTGACATTTGTAAGCCGTGTTCCGAACAGAAATGTATGCACGCGATCGCGATCATTGGTGATTGCATGCAAGAAATGAAGTAGCATTCTAGCGTAACGTTCCATCGATCCCGAAATATCGCATAGCACGACCAAGGGGGGCGTACGGCGCCTGCGGGAACGCCATCTCATCGGAATTACATCACCACCAAATCGGAGGGCGGCTCTCAGCGTCGCGCGCATATCGGCCCGGTTACCAGCTTTGTCGGCACGGAAGCGCCGTGTGGGTATATCCTTGATTGGTAATCGTATTCGACGCATCGCGGCTTTTGCGGCTTCGATTTCAGCAAGAGACATTTTTTCGAAATCTATTTCCCGAAGGACTTCTTCGCGGCTAAAGGTCAGTGTCGCATCGAATTCAATTTCTTCAGACTCACGGGTTATAATGTCGTCCTGTGGCGATGCACCTGCGACAAGAGCCTCCGCGATTCTCAGCGAAACTTCGGCTTCCGGTTTTTCGGCTTCCCCCAGCTCCGCCGAGGGCAGGACCATTGACATCATCCGTTCGAGAATTTGGGGATTCCGCCAGAATATATGGAATGCTTGATCAAAAAGCTCGCGTTGATCTCTCCGATTTACGAAGACAGCATGCAGGGTCCAATAGAAATCGTCGCGCCGACCGAGACCAGTCGATTTGACCGCCTGGATCGCATCAATCACCTTTCCCGGGCCAATCGGCAGACCTGCGGCCCGTAAAACGCGGGCAAAATGCATGATGTTGGCGGCGATATGGCCGCCTTCTTCCTGGCCCGTTGCGTTCATGCGCTTTGTGCCATCATCATTTCGCTCTTAATCTCTCCAAGTAGGCGACCCGCTTCGCTGCCGCGGATTTTCTCGATGTCATCCTGATATTTGAGGAGTGTGCCAAGAGTGTTGTTGATCGTATCGGGGTCGAGGGTCAGGCAGTCGAGTTGTGTGAGTGCATGTGCCCAATCAATGGTCTCAGCGACGCCGGGTTGCTTAAAAAGATCGAGTTCCCGCAGCTTTTGTACAAAACCGACAACTTGTTGCGACAAGACCTCTGGTGCTGTTGGCGCTTTGACCTTGAGAATTTCCAATTCGCGTTCCGCATCGGGGTAGTCGATCCAGTAGTAGAAGCACCTGCGCTTGAGTGCGTCGTGTATTTCACGCGTTCGGTTCGACGTAATGATGACGATCGGCGGTTTTTCCGCGGCTATTGTCCCGATTTCCGGGATTGTGACCTGAAAGTCTGAAAGAACCTCTAATAAGAATGCTTCGAACGGTTCGTCGGTACGGTCCAATTCGTCGATCAGAAGCACTGGTGGGCCACCGATCGAAGGCTCTAGAGCCTGCAGGAGCGGACGTTTGATCAGAAATTTCTCGCTGAACAGATCGTCCTCAAGGCTATCCCTGTCACGATCGCCGACTGCTTCCGAGAGTCTGATTTCGACCATCTGCAGCGAATAGTTCCATTCGTATACGGCGGAGGCGACGTCCAAGCCTTCATAACATTGCAGACGTACCAATTTCCGTCCGAGAGTTTCTGAAAGGACTTTTGCAATCTCCGTTTTCCCGACGCCGGCCTCACCTTCGAGGAACAGTGGACGTTTCAGCGCTAGTGATAGATGAAGCGCGGTAGCGAGGCTTCGATCCGAGACATAGTTACCGGAATCCAGTAGTTCGATCGTTTCGTCAATGGTCTCGGGTACGTGGTTTGTCATACTGGTATTATTTTGGGTCTGGATTGGGTAATTCTTGAGATCAAGGCTGCACTATTGCCGTTGCATAATGTAGTCCGAGGTCCCTTTGAAAGCGAGGTCAGGCTGCATAAGAATTGATCGATTTAAACGCGTTTGTTCTAATTATGTTTTTGTCGGGTGAATTAATGGGGTAAGAGTGCACGATTTGTCCGGATATAATGCGAACAAAGTAAACAATTTGATATTCTTTGAATATTAAACCGAAATGGCCCAGTCGAAGCACGACTGGAATAATTCGATCAGCAAAACAGTATCGAACAACTCAGCCAGCTTTATTGACAGCCCGCTTTGCCATTACGGTGACCAAGTGCGCACGATATTCGGAGCTCGCATGAATATCATAATTCAAATCGCCCTCCGGTACGGAGATATTCGCAACGGCGTCAGCCGAGAAGTTGCTCGCCAGTGCGCTCTCCATTTCGGACGCGCGAAAAACGCCATCTTGTCCAGCGCCTGTTACCGCAACGCGGACACCATCGCTCCCCTGGGCCACGAAGACGCCAACGATCGCGTAACGCGAGGCTGGATTGGGGAATTTCATATAGGCGGCTTTCGACGGAGTCGGAAACTTCACGGCCGTAACAACCTCACCGTCATCCAGTGCGGTCTCAAACAAGCCGGTGAAGAAGTCATCCGCAGCAATCTCGCGTTGGTTGGTAACGATCGTCGCCCCGAGACCGACACAGGCAGAAGGATAATCCGCCGCTGGATCATTGTTGGCGATTGAGCCTCCAATTGTGCCACGATTGCGAACCTGAGGATCCCCAATTCCATCCGCAAGATCGGCAAGAGCAGGAATTTTAGATTTAACATCGGCAGAGGCAGCGACCGTCGCATGTGTCGTCATCGCACCAACTACAACCTTATCGCCTTCGACGGATATGCCTGCGAGCCCGGAAATTCCAGACAGATCGACAACGTCGGACGGTTGAGCGAGGCGTTGTTTTAGCGTCGGGAGGAGGGTCATTCCGCCCGCCATCAGCATGGCGTCATCCGCTCCTTCGACCTTGGCGGCGGCATCATCAACTGAGACAGCGCGCTGGTATGTGAAGTCGTACATATCGTGCTCCTTTACTTTCCGGCTCCGTTTAGCCAGCCGCGTCCTTATATGGCCTGCCGCACTCGTTATTTTTTAGCGCATGCTGCCGGCGCCGGCCTTTATTGATTTCACGATGTTATGGTAGCCGGTGCAGCGGCAGATGTTGCCTTCAAGCCATTCCCTGATTTCTTTTTCGCTGGGATCCGGGTTATTCTTCACCAAGTCCAGTGCACTCATCACCATACCGGGCGTGCAGAAGCCGCATTGCAGTCCATGATTTTCGCGAAATGCTTCTTGCATTGGGTGAAGGGTGTCGCCGTCAGCAAGACCTTCGATCGTTGTGACGTCGGCACCGTCGCATTGTGCGGCCAGGATTGTGCAGCTTTTGATGGACTGTCCGTCCTTGTGAACGACACAAGCGCCACATTGGCTGGTATCGCAACCGACATGAGTACCAGTAAGGCGCAAGTGCTCCCGCAGGAACTGAACCAGCAACGTACGCGACTCCACCTCGCCGCTTACAGACTTGCCGTTCACCGTCATGGAAACGGAATGTGTCAACGAGTTTGCCTCCCTATACTTGGACCGCACCTGTCGGACCCTTTTTCCCACCGCCGAATGCGAATTAGCCTTTCATTTAAGTGTATTCATCCGGACATTAAATAGACTCTGGAACTCTGTGGTTGCTAGGTCAAGCGGCGAAGCAAAATCTTCTGAATAATCCGTCAATTTCCTTGGAAAAGAAAGACGAGTGCCAAGACCGAGACAATCATTCCGATAACCCAGATCGCGGGCGAAAGGCCCTGGCTCGTTTGTTTGGTCGATTGATCCTGTTGGGGCGAGGTATCAGGAGCCGCGACGACCGGATCTGCGTTCTTTGGAGGCTCGGATGCAGCATCCGCATCGAAATTGGAGTTACTTACAACAAGATCGGCGAATGTACTGAAGAAGTCGTTTGCCATCTTCTTTGCGGTAGAATTGATCAATCGGCTTCCAATTTGGGCAAGCTTGCCGCCAACCGTTGCGTCGACGGAATAACTGAGCTTGGTGCCTTCAGGGTCGCTGCTGAGCGAAACCTTAGCACCACCTTTCGCAAATCCGGCCGCACCGCCCGATCCTTCACCCGAGATGGTATATCCGTTCGGCGGATCGATGTCTGATAGGGTTACCTTACCCTCGAATTTTGCTCTGACGGGGCCGACTTTCGCCGTGACTTTGGCTTGGAATTCAGTATCCGAGGTCTTATCCACGCTCTCACAGCCGGGGATACACTGCTTTAAAATTTCAGGATCATTCAACGCTTCCCAGACGGCTTCACGCGGCGCCGGGATCACATATTCGCCAGACATGTCCATTGGAAGGCCTCAAAGAATTGGTGATTATTTAGTGATAGGATAAACGGCGGCACGTTAGTGTCAACGTGGCCGAAAGGTAGAGGTGGATAAAAAAGTGGATGGCGGCGTGGTTGGGGACACGACGCCATTCGTACCCGCGGTAATCGGATCACGTGCCCC
>DJKK01000201.1:0-4562 GCA_002434595.1 Alphaproteobacteria bacterium UBA6544
GCTCGCTTCCCAACGCTTTCCCGTGAGCGAACGTTCAATGCCAAGGACGACTTCGCCGCTGCCGCTAGTCATGCGTCGTCCAAATACTCCGGCCGCTTTCGATCGAAGTTGTGGGTCGCTTCGATAACTCGGACGGTTCCACTCAACGACCGCATAACCATCGACTGGGTCGTGGCACCATGCGCGGAAAATCGAACACCACGAAGCATTGTGCCATCAGTGACACCTGTCGCCGCGAACATCACATTGCCTTTTGCAAGGTCGAGGATCTCATACTTGCGATCGAGATCGGTAATACCGCAACGGGCTGCCCGCTCGCGTTCATCGTCATTTCGGAACATTAGGCGGCCTTGAAACTGACCCCCGATACACCGTAATGCCGCCGCCGCTAAAACGCCTTCCGGCGCACCGCCGCTGCCAATATAAATATCGATACCGCTGTCTTCCTGGGACGTTGCCATAACGCCGGAGACGTCGCCGTCGGAGATCAGCAAGATACGGGCACCCGTATCTCGGACCGCTTTGATCAGGTCAGCATGACGCGGACGGTCGAGGATGCAAGCGACGACATCGGTGATCCGCTTACCCTTCGCATCGGCGACCGATTTAAGGTTTTCTGTCGGTGATCTATCAAGATCGACGACACCGTCAGGCAAACCACCACCAACCGCGATCTTATCCATATAGACGTCGGGAGAGTTCAAGTATCCCCCTTCTTCGGCAAGCGCGATCACAGTAAGCGCATTAGGGCCGCCTTTGGCGGTAATTGTCGTCCCTTCGAGCGGATCCAGCGCTATATCGATTTTTGGTCCCGTTCCGGTACCGACCTTCTCACCGATAAACAACATTGGTGCCTCGTCCCGCTCGCCCTCACCGATGACCACCGTTCCATCTATCGCGAGACTGTTAAGAGCATTCCGCATGGCATCGACAGCGGCCTGATCGGCTGACTTCTCGTCCCCGCGCCCCATCCAACGCGAAGAAGCCAACGCTGCGGCCTCCGTCACACGAACGGCTTCTAATGCCAAATTGCGATCCATCATATTACTATCTTCGGTCATTCGGACTTTCCTCTCAGCCTCCCCTGGGACGGCGTACCGCCAATATTATCGAAAATTCTCAATTCGGATCATGTGTGGTGATTCACGCACCGCACCGAGTTGTGCTAATGCCGCCAATACTTTTTGGATGGCGGCCTCAGTCGTTTCATGAGTGGTCATCACCACCGGTACCGCTTGTGTCTCAGAACGCGCGCGTTGAATTACGCCTTCAATAGAAATTTTATGGTTGGCCAATACGGCGGCGATCTCCGCAAACACACCCGGTTGATCATCAACCATCAGGCGGACGTAGTAGGCTCCCAAGTGATCATCAAATGACGCGGGTGATGATTTAGAAAGTGAAGACGCAGGCACGCCGAACGTGCGAACAATACGGCCGCACGCAATATCCGAAATGTCCGCAACAACTGCAGACGCGGTCGGACCCGCTCCAGCGCCTCGCCCTTCCAAAACGGTCGTTCCGACAAAGTCTCCTTCCGTTACGACGGCATTGAAAACACCCTCTACGCCGGCAATTGGAGCGCTCTCGGGGACCATTGCCGGGTGGACCCGCTGCTGAATACCGTTTTCCGTTCGCTCCGAAATGGCCAACAGCTTGATCCGATACCCGAATTCACCGGCATACTCGATATCTTCAGCTGCAACGTGCCGAATGCCTTCGACATGCATGCTATCAAAGTCGACCTCCGTGCCGAATGACACGCTAGTCAAGATGGCTAACTTATGGGCAGCGTCGACCCCATCGATGTCGAAACTCGGATCTGCTTCCGCATATCCAAGCTCTTGTGCTTCAAACAATACATCATCAAATGCGCGACCCGTCTCCCGCATAGTCGTCAGGATATAATTGCACGTACCGTTCAGTATGCCGTGCAGGCTCTCAATGCGATTACCCGCCAACCCTTCGCGTAAGGCTTTAATAACAGGAATTCCGCCGGCCACCGCGGCCTCGTATGCCAGCGCGACGCCGCCGCTTTCGGCCGCAAGCGCCATCTCGGCTCCGTGCAGGGCGATCAGCGCCTTGTTTGCCGTCACGACATGCCGACCCGCCTGCATTGCTGCAACACAGGAATCCTTTGCTACCCCTTCGCTGCCACCTATCAGCTCTACAAAAATATCAGCATCGGCATCACGTGCCATCGTAACCGGGTCATCGAACCAAGTGATATTAGAGAGGTCGACCCCACGATCTTTCTCACGTTCCCGTGCGGAAACGGCGACAACATCCAAGTTCCGACCGCAGCGTGCAGCCAAAATCTCGGACTGAGCCTTGAGAAGTTGCACCGTTCCCGCGCCAACCGTTCCGAGTCCGGCAATAGAAATTTTAAGCGGCTCGCTCATTCAGCGACCGCACACATTGCGTTCGGATCTTTCACTGTATTTACCCCTGACTTGAAAAGTAGCGACTTGATGTTTCGCACCGCCTGTCGAATGCGATGCCTATTCTCAACCAGGCCGATCCGCACAAAACCCTCACCGTATTCGCCGAAACCGACGCCGGGCGAGACAGCAACTTTTGCCTCTTGTAACAGCAATTTGGAAAATTCCAGCGATCCTGCTTCCTGAAACGACGGTGGGATGGGTGCCCAGACGAACATTGTCGCTTTTGGACTCGGGATTTCCCACCCCGCCGCAGCCAGGCCGTCAATCAGCACATCTCGGCGCGCCTGGTACAAGTCGCGCATCTCATCCACACACTCTTGCGGACCGTTTAGCGCAGCGGTCGCCGCTACCTGAACAGGCGTAAAGGCCCCGTAATCCAGATAGGATTTCACCCGGGCGAGAGCTGCGACAAGCGTTTTGTTACCAGCAGCAAAGCCAATTCGCCAGCCAGGCATAGAATAGGTTTTGCTGAGGGACGTAAACTCGACCGCTAGATCACGAGCGCCCGGGACCTGAAGTATCGAAGGTGGCGGGCTGTCGTCGAAATAGACTTCCGAGTAGGCTAGGTCGGACAGGATGTAAATCTCATGAAATCGGCAAAAGTCAACGACTTCCGCGTAAAAATCCAAGTCGACCGTCTCCGCCGTGGGGTTCGAGGGAAAATTTAACACCACGGCGAGCGGCTTTGGGATCGAATGGTTAACGCCCCTTTGCAGCGCGGCCATGAACGCTCTTCGTGCTTCTGGCGTCTCGACATAGGCTGGCAAGTAACGAACAACGCCGCCTGCGATAATGAATCCGAAGGCGTGGATTGGGTAGCTGGGATTCGGCGACAAAACGATATCGCCGGGGCTAGTAATCGCTTGCGCCAGGTTGGCCATCCCCTCTTTAGATCCCAAAGTCACAATCGCCTCAGTCTTGGGGTCGATCGACACACCAAATCGGCGTTCGTAGTAATCGGCCAACGCCCGACGCAATCCCGGAATTCCGCGGCTATTAGAATAGCGATGCGTCTTTGGATTACGCACTGATTCGACCAGCTTCTCAACAATATGCGCTGGCGTCGCCGAATCCGGATTACCCATCCCAAAATCGATTATGTCATCACCGTTGGCCCGAGCTTCCGCCTTCATCTGGTTTACTTCGGCGAAAACATATGGCGGTAGCCGTTTGATCCGGTAGAACTCTTTCTGCATTTATAGTGACGCTCCAGCCCCGGTCAGGATCTATCAAGATAGTCGATGAAAATTTCCGCGCGACGATTATAGGCCGCACCGGTTTGGGATGTTTCGGCGTAAACAGGTGCGCGATCGCCCTCGGCAATGACCTCGACGCTTTCAGCCGGAATACCGTTACGGATAAGCCCGCTGGCAACCGCATTCGCCCGCTTTAAAGACATCCGATAATTCACTGACTCGCGCTGTGCGGAACTAAACCACGACGCCCCCATGCTCGAGTGACCGACGACCCTCACTTTTCCTCCGGTCTGTCTGAATACGCCGGTGACTGCCCGCAAAATCGAAACATCCTCAGAAGACAATCGTGACGAACCATCACCAAAGTATATCGTCCCAACCTGCACCGTCTTCGGAGTTTCAATCGAGTTGGTCGGTGTACTGCTAGCAGGTGACGCAGGGCTGACGCGCGCTGTTGCAGGCGGCTGTAGCGAGACAACGCGCTGACTGAGCGGTCCGCCGATCGGGGTCGGGATAGGTGGCGGTTTCGGCGCCTGAATCGGTCGTGCAACGGGCGTGGCGACGGAAGGCACTTGCGCGCGCGCCGCCGGCGCGGCGACCGGAGAAACCGCACGCTGGCGGGTCACGGGCACTGCTTGTGGCGATGGCGGTGCGATTCTCGCCAATGTTGGCGACTGGACTTTCCCAAGCGATGCCGATGGCGCCGCTGACCCGCGCGGGCTCGGGGGTGAGGTTGAAAAAACCTTTGCCAAAGTCGGTGCCTTCACAGACGGCTGCGCGGCGGCAGGCGGCGGCGATACTCTTACAAGTGTCGGTGCCTTCGCCTGCGGAGGGGCAATTGGGGGCACATACGTTCGCTTCGATAGCGTAGGGGCCTTCACCGGCGGGGGGGCGCCCCGCGTCGGTGTCGTCTTCACTGCCG
>DJKK01000201.1:4896-5104 GCA_002434595.1 Alphaproteobacteria bacterium UBA6544
CGTCTTCACTGCCGGCGCATTCACTTGCGGTGGCGCCACAGTGGAGACACGACGCTTAGGTAGAGGAACCGCTCCGCGGGACGCAGCGGGAGGACGTATCGCAGGCGGTTGTAAAATGCCGCCACGCCTTCTCGTCTGGGGGGGTACCACGGCCGGCGGCTGGGCTGGTCTACGAATTGCTGAGGGACGTGCAAACGGGCCGCGCGGG
>DJKK01000145.1:0-1155 GCA_002434595.1 Alphaproteobacteria bacterium UBA6544
CGTCGCTGGAATATTCGGTTCGCGTCGCGCGCCCGACCGCATCGTGACCAGCGCATTTGGCTCCTCGGGCCCCGCCGCAACGAGGCCGCGCGGACGGTGATACTTGAAACTGCGCCCGTAGAGGCGAACGCCGTTCGCCAAGAGCGCCGAGGCCAGCGTATCACCAGCAAAGCCTTCGTATTGCTTTCCATCGAACGTAAAGCGGATAGTTTGCCCGCGGTCTATCTCCCCGCCGCCTGCCGTTCGGTTGATCTGTCGTGCCATCTCAACCTCCTCCGCTTTTTGAAGGCTTCGCAAAGGCTACGCTCAGGACATCATGCGTTGTCGTGTCGCGCTCAACGACGAGCCACTGCCGACAGCCGTGTGCGTGATGCCACAGTTCCTTATGAACGCCCTTCGGGTTGTCGCGGAAATAGACGTAGTCGAGCCACGCCTCCATATCGGTCGACCCGTGCGCCGGGCGCACCTTGGTGGCATCGCCCGCATAGGTGAATTCACCGTGGTCGCGCGGGCCGCAAAAGGGACAGTCAATCCGGATCATCGCCCGCTCCTACTGCGCCCAGGGGAAGGGGCCGGCACCCTTCTCCTCAATGAGGTGGCCGCTTGAGAAACGTTCGATGGTGAAACGCGTATTCAGGTCGTGCGGTCGGTCTTGTGCAATCGTATGGGCAAAGCACCAACCGGATGCGGGTGTCGCCTTGAACCCGCCGTAGCACCAACCGCCGTTGATGAAGAGCCCCGGTATCGGCGATTTGCAGATGATGGGACTACCGTCCATCGTCATGTCCATGACGCCACCCCAGTGCCGATGGAAGCGTAGTCGCGAGAGCGACGGCATCAGCGAAACACCCGCCGCCATGACATGATCGATCAGCGGCAGGTTTCCGCGCTGCGCATAGGTGTTGTATCCGTCGAGGTCGCCGCCGAAGACCAAAGTCCCCTTGTCAGACTGGCTCAGGTAGAAGTGCATGGCGCCACAGGAGACCACGATGTCGACCATCGGCTTGATCGGTTCGGACACGAAGGCCTGCAGGACATGCGTCTCGATAGGGAGCGTGAGCCCCGCCTTCTCCGCAAGATGGCCCGTATGACCAGCTACTGCCGTCGCAACCTTGTTCGCCCGAATGCGGCCCCGCGTCGTCTCAACACCGATGA
>DJKK01000145.1:1541-15608 GCA_002434595.1 Alphaproteobacteria bacterium UBA6544
ACTGTCAGCGCCCCGCGCGTAGCCCCATGCAACGGCATCGTGCCGCGCTATCCCGGCCCGGTCCTGCCAGAGCGCGCCCTGGATTGGAAAACGGGCGTTTGGCGAATAGTCGAAATAGGGGGCAATCCGGCGGACCTGCTCGCGCGTCAGGATGTCGGCATCGATCCCGTTCGCGCGCATCGTATTGCCGCGCTTCTTCAGCACCGTCATCTGCGCATCCGAATGCCCAAGATTCAGCTGCCCACGTTGCGACATCATCACGTTGAAATTCAGATCCTGGGACAGACCTTCCCAGAGCCGCATCGACTTCTCGTAGAAAAGTGTATTGCCGAGCGCCATATAGTTTGAGCGCACAATCGTTGTATTACGTCCTGTATTGCCGCCGCCGAGGTAACCCTTCTCGAGCACCGCGACATTGGTCACACCGTGCAGTTTCGCAAGGTAGTAAGCAGTCGCCAGGCCATGACCACCGCCGCCGACGATCACCACATCATATTCCGCCTTCGGTTCCGAATCGCGCCATGCCCGTTCCCAGCGCTTGTGGCTAGTGGCCGCGTTTTTCATCAGGCTGAATATGGAATATCGCGACACGGTTGGCTCGCTGCGACAGTTAGAGAGACGTTGTTTAGTGACTTAGACTCGTTTCAGGACGAAACCAAACTTTATCGAGCTGCACCAGAGGGGCAAGAGCATGAGTGACGATTCAATCCTCCAGCCCGCCGGACCACACGCTCTATCCACGCTATACGAGCATCCCCACCTCCATGCGGGTGCCGTATGTCAAAGACCCGGCTTCTCTGGACATCGCCATGGTCGGCGTTCGTTTCGACAGCGCCGTTAAATGAACCGTGTCACGGTGAATGGTGCAAGGCCGGTCACATAGCCGACACGGCACCGATCAGCCACCAACGCACAATTCCGTCGCCCTGAGCCTGCCGAAGGGCCACGGCTCTTTAACATATCTGGACATTTTGTCTACTTTATGCCGCGTTCACCGGCGTTCTTTAAATTGTTAATAAAGATAGCAAACCGTCTTGCGCCCAATCCTTCCGTACGGGCCGGGCTGAGGTATTATATTACCCCAATCTCCGGGTGCATGGGCTCGTTTCGCGATTTTTCTTTAGGGGATATAGAGATGTTCTGTCGGGACAACAATATTGTCATTCCGAGCCATGCGACACATGGCCCCGGAATTAGCGCCTGAGGCTCTCGGTCGCCCTGGTTATCCGTATGCGGCACTCTGGCAGAAATTCCGGATCGCCGCCCTGCGGCGAACGAAATGTCAGTCTTTGCTCTGAAAAAGTTATAGTGCCAACGCATTGGCCATCGCTTGAAATTCGTTCCAGACTTATACGCTCTCGCTGGGGGGAGAAGAGATTTGCGTTGCACGAGTTCATGACCGGTCCATCCAAAACGCGAACCGGCCCCGCCATCGCGGCGGTACTGCTTTTCAATCCGATGCTCGGTTCGTTCTACGCTTGGAGCGTCTTCTTGGCGCCATTAGAAGCCGAGCTGGGTGTCCCCCGGTCTGAAATCAGCACGGTCTTTGGCGTGGCGATCTTCGGGCTAACAGCAGGCCTCGTTTGCGCACCATTAGCGAACGCTCGGATCCCGACCCCGCTGCTACCGATCGTCGCAACTATCCTATGTGGTAGTGGACTACTCTTATCCGCCGCCGCGGACACCGCAATGATGCTTACATTTAGTTACGGAGGGCTTTTTGGTTTCGGCTCCGGGTTCGGATACAGCGTCACCCTGCAACTCATAAATCGGGCACTTGCCGATCGGCGTGGCCTGGCAAACGGCTTGGGCATTGGCGCGTTTCCCACCGGCGCAATCGGGTTCTCGCTAGTATTCGGTACGATAATCGAGACCGTCGGACCCCGCAGTATTTTCATCGGGACGGCCGCCTTGTTTGCGGCGGGTGGCCTGATCACTGCCGTTCTTATCCGCCGGTCGGGCATTCGCTTCGAAGCCACCCCCCGGATCGATGGAGACACCCCGCCCTCGCTACCGACTCTTTTTCCCTTGCTCTGGTTCGGTTTCTTCCTGGCCGCGGCGGGCGGCGTCCTCGCGATCGGACATGCGGCTGGAATACTGTCAAGCCGCGGCAGCACCGCAACCATGGCAATAGTCGGCGCCGTTCTCGTCAACGTCGGCAACGCGGGCGGGCGTTTCGCGGCGGGATGGGCCTGCGACCATTTCGCACCCGGCCGGGTCGCCACCAGCGCACATTTGGCCGCATTGATCGGCTTCCTCACACTGATCTTTTTCCCGGGTGCAACCGCTGGCCTCATCTCCGTTGCATTGGTGGGGCTCAGTTACGGCATCGCGTCGGGGGCTTACCCGTCCGCCGTCTCGATCTTTTTCGGCATTCAACGTTACGGACGGAACCTTGGAATATTGATCACTGCATGGGGCGTGGCCGGGCTTATAAGCCCTTGGGGTGCGGGTTGGCTGTTCGACCGTTCCGGCGACTATGTCCTCGCCAGTATCCTCGGAATCATACTGGCCGTCATCGGTATCGCCGTGAGCCTGTGCATTCGCCCCCCACCCACTGTGGCTTAGGCCAATTCACGTCGGTTGCACCTCTCGCCCAAATCACTTATGTCCAAATTTTTAGGCATGTCGTCACGCATTCTCTAGGGAATACCGCGCAACCTCTTCATGGGTCCCGAACCAGACACCGTCGTGCCCTTTGATGTGATCGATCAATCCTTCGAGGATGCGCATGCGCGAACGGTGCCCAATGATGTGCGGGTGCATGGTCACGAGAAACAACCCCTCCTCCGCGTAGGCTCCATCGAACTCCGCCTTGAAGATTTCGAGAACATCGAAAGGCGAAGTATGGGGCCTGACAACGCCCCTCCGGTCCATGTTCATATACGGCGCATCGTCCTTGATCCACTCGACCGGCAGTTCAACAAGCCCCGTCGGCTCTCCATTTTCGAGGAGCTCGTAAGGTTCGTCATCGGCCATCAGGGATGAGTCATACAGCAGGCCCATTTCACGGCAAATCTGCAGCGTGTGAGGCGTAAAGTCCCATGATGGAGTGCGCAAGCCGACCGGACGTTTGCCGGAAATCCGCTCCAGCGTATCGGCCGCGCGGTTCATGATATCGCGCTCCTCAATCTCCGTCAGATCGCTGTTGAATTCGTGGATCCAACCATGGATACCGACTTCGTGGCCCTCATCGACAAGCGATCGTTGCTCATCCGGATGCAGTTCGGCGACGACCGCGGGCACAAAAAAACTCGCCTTGATATCGTGCCGCGCCAGCGTCTCCTTAATGCGTCGCAGTGATACGCGGCTCCCGTATTCACCTTGCGAGAGTTTCCCAGGTGACGACTCACCAAACCGCAATGTGCTAGATTCATGATCGGAATCGAACGAAAGCGCAACTGCAACTTTGGCACCGCCTTCCCATGCTTTTGGCTTCAGTGAACGGCCCGCACGTACCTTGTTGACGATACCGCGCCATTTTTCCTCCGGCCAGCGCCAGGGGGCGTTGCTTCCTGAAAATTGATCGTCCGGCATAGTTTTCCTCCCGTCTCGGTTCCGATGTGGAATGATAGCGCTACTACACGAACCGGTAAATTCAACTTGAACAAGCGGGTTTATGCTTTCGTCGAACGATATTAAGAGCAATCCCTAAAGCGAACCGGCAAGGAGTCTCAGCATACGCAGTAATTTACGAATCTGCCGGTCGCTTTCGTGATCGGCGTCGGCGGGCGTTTCTGCTGTGTCGAATCCGATTTCGACCACATACCTGTTGTCCTCGAGAAAATTTTCGGTTGTGCGGGCGAACATCTCAAGGATCCTACCCACAAAGACGTGACCGACAAAAATAATCCGGCCACTTGGAAGTCATTGCGATAAAGTTCGACCCCAAGAAGATCAGCTATAAACAATTACTGTACGTCTTTTGGCGCAACGTCGACCCCACCGATGAAGGTGGTCAATTTTGCGACCGGAGCGATAGATACGCGATAGCGATCTTCGCCACTACGCCCGAGCATAAGCGCCTCGCAGAGGAATCGAAACGCAAGATTTCCGCAATCGGACTCTTGAAATGTCCGATCGTGACCCCGATCCGCGATGCCGGGCCGTTCTACCCTATAGAGGAATATCACCAGAACTACTACCAGCGGAACCCGCTGCGCTATCGTATGTACTGTTACAATCGTGGCCGCTACCAACGCATCGCCGAAATCTGGGGTGACGACGCGCACAATGAAATTTCAAAACACTAGGCGAATACAACCCGCTGGCGTCGACCAGCCATCACGTATTGTAGTTCCAGTGTAGGGGACGCCCACCTCCAAGACGAGATGGATTGGCCTTCGGCAAGTGACAGACACCCGCCGCACAGTAGAGAGACCAAATGATGGCTGATTCGAGCGATAGACCACCCGCCATACTGATTGTCGACGACGATGAACTGCTGCGGACAAACCTCGCGGAAGTGCAAACCGAAGCGGGCTACGCGATCGAGCAGGCGCGCACCGGGCAAGAAGCGACGGACCTGCTAGGGGAGAAAGAGAAGGATCTCATCATTACCGACATCTTCATGGCTTATATAGACGGAATTGAACTGGTCCGTCGGATGCAAAAGAAGGCGGGTAATACGCGTCTACTGGTAATGAGCGGCTAAGTTAATGATGTCGATTATCTCGAAATCGCCAACGCTCTTGGCGCATGTATGAACCTGCGAAAACCATTCCGCAGCCGAGAGCTGATCGAAGCGGTCTGGCGTTGTTTAAACGCATCAAAAAACTCTCTGGCGGACAGCCGCCCGGTGTTTGACAACCAACCTCGTGACCCCAATTGATTGCGACCACGTCGGCAGCCTGTTAGCGTTCTACAAGGAATCATAGGGGAAATATGATCAATGGCGACCGCATTTGAAGAGGTTATGGGCATCCGGAATAAGGGTATGCCGGATACGGACGAGGTGAAAATCGCTGGAGCGGACCCGGTCTTCTCGACGAAATTCAAAATTGGCGAAACATGCGCCGCAGTCCTGGCAGGAATTGGCACCGCCGTTTCCGACATCTGGGAAATCAGAACCAGTCATCGCCAGAACATTGCAATCGACGTGCGCCACGCAGCAGCAGCCCTTAGAAGCACCGACTACATGCAACAACCGAACAGCGATGGCGCGTTCAAAACGATCCCGCTCGACGAGCACAACGACATGCGACGAATCACTCAACCCTGGCCAACCAAGGATGGCCGGTGGTTCCTGCCGCATTTCGGGTTGCCCAACTTGCGGGCACGCGTTCTTAAAGTCCTTGGCTGCGATCCCAACCCCAAATCGGTTGCAGCCGCCGTCGCCAACTGGAATGCAATGGATCTTGAAGCCGCGATCGACGAGGCCCGTGCCTGCGGCGCCATGGTTCGGACAAATGCCGAGTGGATGGTCCATCCACATGGACAGACACTCGCCGCGAAACCGATCGTCGAGATCATCAAAGTTGCAGACAGCAAACCAGAGCCCTTCGCTGCCGGCGACCGGCCACTCTCTGGTATTAAGGCTCTCGATCTCACGCGCATACTCGCAGGACCGATCGCCGCCCGCACACTGGCCGAACACGGGGCCGAAGTCCTAATGGTCACGACCGAGGGATTGCCTCAAATTCCGCATCATGTGATGGATACGAGCCATGGCAAGCGGAGCTGTTTTCTCGATTTAAAGAATGATGCAGATGCCACGACATTGAAGGCCCTCGTCGCGGAGGCCGATGTCTTTTCCCAAGGTTACCGCCCCGGGATCATGCAGAAGCTAGGCTTCGGCCCAGAACAGTTGGCCAAACTGCGCCCGGGCATCGTTTGCGTTTCGATCAGCTGTTTCGGGGCCGACGGACCGTTCAGCCATCGCGCCGGCTGGGAGCAGGTCGCACAGACCGTGACCGGTATCTGCAACGAAGGCCTGCCGGATCGGCCGGCCCTACTGCCCGCGGCCGCATGCGACTATACGACAGGTTACCTTGCAGCTTACGGCGTGCTCTTGGCGCTTGCGCGACGGGCGACCGAAGGCGGGAGTTACCACGTACGTGTATCGCTCTGCCAATCCGGCATGTTCATCTATCGACAGGGCAACGTGGCGTACGACGCGCCGGACATGGACCTGACCGATGCAGAGCTCGGCGGCCTCAGGATCGAGACAGCACCCGCCTCGGGTCCGCTACGCCACCTCGGGCCGGTACTGCAGTTGAGCGAAACATCGCCGCAATGGATACGCCCAACGCCAGTGCTTGGCGGCGACGTGCCGGAATGGCCTGAAGTCGACGCATCGGCCGCCGCGGCTGAATAGAATCAAACGTCGGGGTCGCGGTAATTCAGAATTTCGTGCATGCGCCGTGGGGTAATCACATATCCTCGGAAATTACACCTACAGAGTTCCGCGTTGTCCAACTCGACATTCGTCAGGTTGATGCCGCGTAAAGCTGCGTTGCTCAAGTCTGGGTTCGACAATCGGGCACCGACAAGATTGGCGCCGACCAGGCTCGCGTCTGAAAGATTAGCGCCACGTAAGTCGCAATTTTCGGGTCTGCGGGATCGAGATCCACATTGTGCAAATCCGCGTCACGCAGATCGACGTCTCGTAAGCTGGCGCCTATTAGTTCCGCCTTGAGAAATCGGCTCAGCCACCTGCGCTGACGTCCGCCAGCCACTCCTTATGCTCGGCGACGACCGTCGCGAGATTGAGTTCATTGAATTCTTCAGACATACGGCGTTCCTCTAAATTATGCATTCCGTCAATTTTTGCATTATAAATTAAGTATGGGGGATATTTGGCGGATCATTCTACGGTCCTATAATTCCGTCAGAGCATAAACATAATGGTCACGCCACATGGAATTGCGAACACGCCCACTCAGCGACAATCTCGGCACCGAAGTTCTGGAGATCGATCTTTCGACGAGCAATGATAAGGAATTCGAGGCAATACGCGGCGCCTGGCAGAAGGACCCAGTCCTCCTATTCCGCCGGCAAAGTCTGACAGAGCGCGAATTTGTTGCGTTTAGCAAGCGGTTTGGGGCTCTCGATCTCGACACCATCAAGGATATAAATACGGACGACCCGGCGTCCGACGATCGCGATCCCGAGTTATTCTTCGTCTCCAACCTGCACTTCGCAGATGGCAGCAAGGTAGGCGGCCTCAGCAATGACGAAATCGTTTGGCATACCGACCTGATTTACCGCGAAAACCCCGCGAGCGGCTCGATCTTCTACGGTGTGGAGATGCCAGAAGGCATGGCGGAGACATCCTACTGCAATCTGTCGCACGCCTATAACACCTTGCCCAACAATCTGCGACGCGCGGTCGATGGAAAGCGGGCACGCTGCAAGTACGGAACCGAGTCGCCTCTGTGCAGTTTTATGCGCCAGAATGTCGAGAAGAATTTCCGGCGCGAATCCGGGTCCGACGCCGAAACCGCCGCAATTGATGCTCGAACGCCGGAAGTGGTGCATGACATGGTACTGGAGAACCGAGCAACTGGCGAACGCTCGCTCTATCTTTCGCCCAACCACACCGTGGCGATCGAGAACATGAACGAAGAGGACGGACGCAATCTTTTCGACGCTCTGATGGAACATGCCTTAAGGCCTGAAAACATCTACGCTCATACTTGGCGAAATGGCGACGTCGTGATGTGGGACAATACCAGATTGCTTCACCGGCGCGGCGCCTTCAAAGGACGAATTCCCCGCCTCGCCAAACGGACAACCGTCTATATGGACCCCGAGTTCTTTGCCGTCCCAAATTTCGACCGAAGCGCCGTCGCATGATCGATTGTGAAGTCGACATCGAGACCGAGGACGGCACCATGAACACGTTCGTTGCGTATCCGCACGGCAAAAGCTCTTTTCCCGCAGTATTCATGTATATGCCTGCGTCTAGCATCCGCGATGAATCATCTATTTGGCAAGCCTATACAACCGCATTGTCCGCGTAATCGATGTCGATTTAAACCGGTTATTTGACGCGGAATACGAACCGGTCAAGAGATTCACGAACGCCCTCAACATCGGCTATACAAATATACGCAGCCGGACCGACACAGCCGCAATGATCGCGCATGCGGACTAGGACGAACGGGTGGCATAACGTAAAATCGGTGGCGCGGGACACTGCACGGGAGGTCGCCTCGCGCTTGTCGCGATAACGGGAATTCCGGGGCGCATCGACGCCATGGTTTCGATGTATGGCGGCAGACCCCATGGCGACGCTCCGGACCCACCACATCTCAAGGCGGAACGCATTTCCGGCAAAGTCTATCTCAGTGTTACAGAAAATGACGCCTATACGACAATGGAAATGAACAAGAACATGCAAACTCATTTCGACGACGTCGGCGTTCACTACAAGCTGGACATCGATTCGGACACGGAACACGGCTTCTGTTTTCCCAAGCGCTACTGTTATGCCCCTGAAGCGGACGCCAAACATTGGCACATCATGACCGCCCTCTTCGCGCGGCGGTTTGGTAAAACCAAGGCGATTTTCCCGGCTCGCAGGACCGGAATTTCACGCTATTTGACTTGCCGCACTGCCGGGAGAACGGGACATGATAGATAAGCGGGTGGATACCTTGGAAGCGGCCCTCGATGGGTTCGGCGACGGAGCCTCGGTCCTAGTCAATGGGTTCGGCGGAGCCGGCGTCCCATTCGCTCTGATAAAGGCCATCGAGAATTCGTCAGCGACGGACCTGACCTTGATCCTGAACAGCGCCCGCTTCGTCGACGGTTTCGCTCCGCGTATCTTTGCTGACCGACGAGTTTCAAAAATTATTTGCACCGCCGCGCGAAGCCGTGGTCCAGACACTGCGAACTACGAACAACAATGGCTTGACGGATATCTTGAAATAGAAATGGTCCCGCAGGGCACATTCGCCGAACGCATCCGAGCCGGCGGCGCCGGCATTCCAGCCTTCTTCACGCCGACCGGTGCCGGCACCGAGCTCGGCGACGGCAAGGAAGTGCGCGAATACGATGGCAAACACTGCGTCCTCGAGCATGCGATTATCGCGGATTTCGCGATCATGCGGGCGGCGCGCGCAGACCGATGGGGTAATGTCCGCTTCCGCGGTGCCCAAGGAAATTTCGGCCTTGCTATGGCAATGGCTGCCGGCACGACGATCGTCGAAACCGACGATCCGGGAGACGATCCGATCCCGCCCGAAGACATTCATATTCCGGGCATCTATGTCGACAGAGTTCTAAAGCATGAAGACATGAGCCCAGCCAACGCAGGAGGTATCTAAAAGATGCAGCCATTGACCCGTCATCAGATTGCGTGGCGCGCCGCGCAAGACCTTTTGGAAGGCAGCTATGTCAATCTCGGCCTCGGTTTACCCGTGCTCGTGGCCAACTACAAGCCGGACGACCGCGACCTGATGTTCCATTCGGAAAACGGCATCGTCGGTGTCGGTCCGCTCGCCAGCGAAAATGAAGAAGATCCAGATTTCGTCGACGCGGGCAGCCAAAAGATTACCTTGAGCCTCGGCGCGGCCCTGTTCGATTCAACCCAGGCGTTTGCGATGATTCGAGGCGGGCACCTCGATGTCACGCTTCTAGGCGGCTTTGAAGTCTCCCAGACAGGTGATCTCGCCAATTGGGATGCGAAAATGACCCACAAAGGCCAGCTTGTCGGCGGAGCCATGGATCTGGTGACCGGCGCCAAGAACGTTCGCGTTACCATGCAGCACACAACAAAGACCGGTGCGCCTCGTCTTGTAGAACGCTGCAGCTACCCCCTGACCGGCGTCGGTACCGTCGATCGTATCTACACCGACCTCGCCGTTGTCGACGTTACGTCCGACGGCTTTCTTGTGCGCGAAATGATCGCCGAACTTTCGCGCGATGCGTTACAAGAGAAGAGCGGCGCGACGCTCGCGTTTGCTAAAGATTGCACCACACTCGACGCACCCAAACTTTAGGAGACCCCATGCCTTGGATGGAAGCTAACGGTGTGGCGCTGCGATATGAGCTGTCCGGAGATGGTCCGGAGACATTGATCCTAGTCCATGAACTGGGTGGTGCATTGGAAAGCTGGAACGACGTGCTGCCGACGCTGGAGAAGGAATTCCGAATCTTACGCTACGATCAGCGCGGCTTTGGATTGTCGGAGAAAGCGAAGGGCACGCTCGACATACAGGACATGACCGACGATCTAGCCGCTCTTTGCGATGCACTCAGTATTGCCGGACCTTGCCTCGTCGCAGGAACCGCGATGGGTGCAGGCATTGCCATGGCCTACGCAATTCACCATCCGGACCGGGTCAAGGGTCTCGTGCTGACGAGTCCTGCGACCGGAACGTCGGAGAACCGTGCTCAGCAGTACGAAGAGCGCGCCCGCCTGGTCGAGAACGCAGGCATGCGTGCTTCGGTCGAGGTAAGCCTAGAGCGATCCTATCCCGATATCTTCCGTAAGGACGCCGGTAAGTTCGCGACTTACCGATGCCGCTGGCTCACCAACGACCCGCGCGGGTTCGCTGCTATCAATCGCATGCTCGGGAAAATCAATCTAAATGCGGAAGGCGACAAAGTGACCTGCCCCGCCCTCGTTGTCGGCGGCATCCATGACGCAGTAAGACCACCGGAAACTGCAAAAGCCGTGGCGGATGCCATTCCCGGCGCGCAATATGTCGAGGCTGAGACCGGCCACTTCATGGCCGTGCAGACACCCGAACTGTTTCTGGAACTCGCTTTGCCGTTCCTGAGAAGATGACTGCTTCAAAAAAAGCCGCCTAACTTTGACGCGCCTCGAATATGAACCCAATGAAGTTCATCAGCAGCTGTGCCGCCAGCATGGCGGTCACGCTGCTATGGTCGTAGTCGGGTGCCAGTTCAACCAGGTCGACACCAACGATATCACATTTATCGATGAAGGCCTGAAGGGTTTCCAACACTTCGTAATAGAGAAAGCCACCATGGCTGGGTATGCCAGTACCTGGAGCGATTGATGGATCGAACCAGTCGATATCGATCGTCACGTAGTAGCGGGGAACATCTAGAATTTCATCAAGAACACCTTCTGTCCCCATATGCCGGAAATCGCGGACAGAAAAGAACTTGGACCCGGCGGCTCGGGCCGCGGCGTAGTCTTCACGATTAGATGACGAAACATTTCGAATTCCGAGCTGCGTCACGCGGGACACCCAGGGTATCTCCGATTACCAACGCAACGAATTTCCATGTCCGGGGCGCTCGCCGTGACGTTCATCGACAAAGTCCAGAGGCGCATCGAAATGCACAATATGCAGCGGTTCATCATCGCTGCAGGCCGCCATTTCCGGATCGTGAATTGAATGGTCTCCGCCTAGGATGACCTGGTTCGCGCCCGCGTCCAGAATGTTGCGGACAGTGCGTTCGGTATTGTCGTGATTCTGTTCCACGTCCGTATGGACGATATCCGCGTCGCCAATGTTGACAATCCGGACCTCGGACGGCAGCAATTACTCTATATCGTCCTCAAAGTCTTATACGCCGCTGTGCCCGAACGAAAACAAGGTAGACGCCTCGCGAATCGCACGCGGACCGAAACGCGCGCCCGGTCGATACTGTGTGCCCATGTCATTTGGTACCCCGAGACACGGTGAAATCGGCCTCGAGCGCCGCTTGGTCAGCGCATGCCGGTGCCTTGGCAAAAGTGCAATGCCCGAAAAGAGGCAGGTTCAACCGCCCGCTAGCATATCCATGCTCAGCCATAAATCCCTCCACGTAATCGCAGCGATGACATAACACGGGTCGCTTGACCCTTCGACATCCCGACGCAGATTCCCTCCCGGTCCGATCCAACGAAGAAGGAAGGTTCTATGAAATTTCTCGTCATGCCTGGAGACGGTATAGGTCCGGAGATCGTGCCGGTCGCCGTATCAGCGCTTGAGACGCTGAACCGAAAGCTTGGCCTCGGCATTTCACTCGAGACGGTCGATATCGGATTCGCCAGTTTGGAGACATCTGGCAATACGTTTCCTGATGAAGCCCTCGAAAAAGCTCGCGACGCCGATGGCACCATCATGGGACCAACCGATACCCTCGCCTATCCTCCTCTCGCGGAGGGTGGTCGCGGGCCGTCCGCCTTCATGCGAACCGGCCTCGATCTCTATGCCAACATTCGTCCGGCAAAAACACGCTCCGGTGTCCCTTCCACAGTCGGAAACATGGACCTCGTTTTCGCACGCGAGAATACAGAAGGATTCTACGCTGACCGTTCGATGTATCTGGGTAACGGCGAGATGATGTTGACAAAGGACGTGGCTATTTCGGTGCGGAAGATTACCCGCGAGGCGTCCCTTAAGATTGCCGAGGCGGCATTCAAACTCGCGATGCAACGCCGCCGCAAAGTCACCATCGTGACCAAACGGAACGTCCTAAAAATGACGGACGGGCTGTTCCACGACACGGTACGTGAAGTTGCACAGGACTATCCGGAAGTCGAAGTCGATGATGTTATCATCGACGCAATGTCAGCATTGATGGTCCGGACACCGGACGCGTTTGATGTGGTCTGCACGTCGAATATGTATGGCGACATCCTCTCCGATCTTGGCAATGAACTGGCAGGGGGGCTTGGACTCGGTGGAACTATCAATGCTGGCGACGACCACGTGATGGCACAGGCAGTACACGGCTCCGCTCCCGACATCGCCGGCCAGGACATCGCTAACCCAACGGCAATGGTGCTGTCACTTGCCATGATGCTGGATTGGATTGCTGCCAGAGAGCAGGATAACAAGCTGAAGGAGGCCGGGCATCGGCTCGGCGCGGCGCTAGACGCACAACTCAGCAAGACTGCGACCCAAACGCGTGACCTCGGTGGACCACTCGGTTGTAAAGCCTTCGGCGAGGCGCTGGTAAAACGGCTGGAAGATGAAGCATGAGCACCCAAGCGGAAGTTCGGGCTGTCGCCGAACGGCGTTTTGCCGAACATCGGGACCGCGCAGTCTATTCGCCACTCGGCGCAATGATGCTGGATTCCATAGAAGACGGTTATCAGGCGATGGAAAAACTGGTTGAGCTTTGGCAAGGCCGCGGACCGATCGGCGGATACAAAATTGCCCTTACCTCAAAACCGATTCAGGAACTCTGTGGCGTAGACCAGCCTTGCGGCGGATACGTCTTCCGGGAAACGATTCATCAGTCCCCGGCCAACCTCTCGCTTGGCGATTTCAACGGATTGGCGCTGGAGTTCGAATTGGCGGTTCGGTTTGCCTCGGACATTCCGGCCGAAGCCGCACCGTTCGATGCGGAAAGAATCCGTGAATATGTCGGCGCTTACTATCCGGCATTTGAATTGATCGACGACCGACGTGCGGATTATGCCACGCTCGACGCAATTTCGATGCTTGCCGACAACATCTGGTGTGGCGGTGTGGTCCTTGGGCCGGAAGTAACAGACTGCCAGGACTTCGACATGGCTGCCACGCCCGTGCACCTCACTTGGAACGGCAAAAAAGCAGAGGATAGCGTTACGGGTGCTGCAATGGGCAGCCCGATGATCTCACTCGCCTGGCTGGCCAATCTCGCGGCCGAGAGGGGATGGCCGATGCGCAAGGACATGATCGTAATTACGGGATCAACCTTGGCGACTAAGCATCCCAAGCCCGGCGATCATGCAGCCTATACCATTGAAGGGATGGGGACCGTCGAGGTCAGCATCCGCGCATAGCACGGTTCGAATGCGCTATTTAAGCGTTGAATAGTTCGTCGGCTGCAGCAAGACGTTGTTCATCTCCATCAAGTACGGTCCTCCCTTCTTGAGGAAAGCGCGCCAGCCCTCGTCTTGGCTGGAACCCGCCCGTGCCTCTGCTCGTGCGGCAAGGTCGGGATAAACCCACAAATGCGACACCTCGTTCGGTTGTCCTGCTTCGGTATGCCAAAGGCCGACAAGTTTCGAATACTTCTCGCGATGCGGTAGCGCTTCCTTGAAGAGATTGAGCCATGGAGCTGCTCCGCCGACCGAAGTACGGTAATAGCGATATTCGTAATTATTCCCGTCACCTTGCGGCGGGGAGAACTCCGAATGCGGATTGAGAATCCGGATATCCTCACGTT
>DJKK01000348.1 GCA_002434595.1 Alphaproteobacteria bacterium UBA6544
CCGTGATGAAATACTCCTCGCCGCGTACCGGCGTTAGACCCGCAAGGCCTTCAAGATTTGTTGTCGGTCGATTGCATTCATCTTGCTCGACCATGACTTCTTGCTCGCTCGTCTCGCCGGTTACTTTGTCCGTTACGAGCTTAATCGTCTTCATCGGCACGATCTCATCGTCAAATTTGCCCGCCTGTTGCGCCGCGGCCGTGCGCATCTGGCTCTGTAGCGCATACTCGTCCTGGTATTCCCGACTTACGCCGTAACGCTTCGCGACCGTCTCCGCCGTGTCGATCATTGCGTCGTAGATCGCGGGCTTGTTCTCGACGAGCCAGGGGTTCGCCGCCCGGTAGCCATTCTTGTGATCGTTTTGAACCAGGCTGATTGAGTCCAGGCCTCCCGCGACCATGATTGGCGCGCCATCTACGATGATGTGCTGAGCCGCCATCGCAATGGTCTGCATGCCCGACGAACAGAAGCGGTTCACCGTCGTACCAGAGGTTGTCACCGGCAGTCCTGCTCGCAGCGCGATCTGGCGTGCAATATTATTACCCGTGGCACCTTCCGGCATTGCCGTTCCCATAATGACATCATCGACCTCTGCGGGATCGATCTTGGCCCGTTCAACGGCGTGCTTAACCACGTGGCCACCCATATCGGCGCCATCAGTGTTGTTGAATGCACCGCGATAGGCCTTGCCGATGGGGGTGCGAGCGGTGGAAACGATGACAGCTTCGCGCATTGCGATACTCCCTGTGCCGGTGTGTCTTGGCGAGGAATGTAGCGTTTCATCTCCAAGACGCCAGGGCTTCGGACTGGATTCGCCGGGTCGTCGGACAGAGACTATGTGTCAATGCCGGAGGAGCGGAAAATGAACTTTTTTAATCAGTCGAAAAACCGCCGTGACTATAACCTACGCGATTGGCTTCAGCGTCACGATAAGACTGGCCGGTTGGCCATCCTGAAACCCGGTGCCCGTCTGGAGTTCGAACTCGCCGGAATCGCGAACCGTCTGGACGGCACTTAGGCAACCTATTTCCCCAAGGTTGACGGGCACGATATACCCGTCGTCTCAGGGCTGATATCAGATCGACGCTGGATGGCTGAAGCGCTCGGCCTTGAGGAGCACGAATTGGTCCCCGCGTTACAAGACGCGGTGGCGAATCCTCTGGCGTCCATCACAATAGACAGCCCGCCGTGTCAGGAAGTCGTGCATGACAACCCCGACCTGACGAAACTTCTACCGATCCCGACCCACAACGAGCACGACAGCGGGCCATACATCACTGCCGGACTGGCGATTACGAGGAACCCGCGGACCGGCATCCAGAACGTCGCCATTCATCGATTGCAACTCTCTGGGTGAAACAAACTCGGCACGCTTCTGTTGCCATGGCACGCGCTTTCATTTTTCAAAGCAGTGGAGCAGGATATCGCGATCGTTATTGGTACCAGCCCAGCCACACTGTTGGCTTCACAAGCGATCGTGCCGATCGATTATGACGAACTGGAGATTGCTGGCGCTATTGGCGGCGCGCCGCTCGAGGTCGCAAAGTGCATCGACAGCAACATCCGGGTACCGGCCGCGGCTGAAATAATCCTTGAGGGCAAAATTCTCGCAAATACGCGTGCGCCCGAGGGGCCCTTCGGTGAATTCCCGCAGTACTACGGCGAACGCGCAAATAACCACGTGATCCGCATTAACAAGGTGACGCATCGCAAGCGCCCCATCTTTCTCACCATAGTCGGCGGCGGGCTTGAACATCTCCTCTTGGGAGCAATCCCTCGAGAAACAACTATTCTTTCGACACTTCAGCGAAACTTCACCTGTGTACGCAATGTCTTTCTCACAATGGGAGGGGTCTGCCACTACCACCTCGTGATCCAGGTAGAACACCCGAAGTCGGGAGAGGCGAAGAACTTACTAATGGCGGCCTTCGGTGCACATTACGACATCAATCAAAGCGATCGTCGTCGATACCGACGTCGATATTCATGATCCACATAAATTGAATGGGCCGTCGCGACCCGCGTTCAGGCAGATTCGGATCTCGTCGCCATCCACAATGCACAGGGATCGAAGTTGGACCCGTCGAGCCGAAACGGCATCAGTTCGAAACTCGGCTATGACGCTACCGTTCCCACGAGTGCTTCCGAGTCCAAATTCACGACGATCCGCGTGCCCGGCGAGGAAAAAATCGATCTCGAAACTAAGGTCGACAAAAAAGCGTCATACGCCAACGCACGAGAATAAGCACTCTTGTTCAGATATACATGTCCCGTAAGTTATAGTCTTTGACCACCGATTTACGCGTTTCTGCGTTCCACCGGTTTTCCTCAACCTCGTCGGCCAAAGGCGCGTAGTGAAATGGAGCCTCGTCCGGGTACCGTTGGCGGCGTGCGTCGATGCCAATCTGAATCATGCGGCTACGCTCGTGAATATGGTGATCGTCGAACGTTACGACACGTCCGTCGAGATGCGTCACCGTCATATCCTGTATGCGTTTGCGCGGGAAGAACCCCGCATTCAGGGTCACCCGACGTTCACTCGACGTATTGGCAAACGAGCCGTGGACAATCTGCCTGTTCATGATGAAAGCGTCCCCAGGCTCACACAGCATTGGTACCGCGCTCGCAATTCTGTCAGAACCAGCATCTTTCACCAATTGGGGAATATCCACCTTACCCTGCTTATGACTGCCGGGAATCGCCCAGACACAGTTCGCGGCGGTACTCGGATAAAGTTGCGTCATGAAATTGAAGCCGTGAGCACCGGCATCCCAATCATCAGAATCCCAATGTGTCGTGCCATCCTGATGCCATGCGACCGACGGTCCCAGGCCCGGTTCCTTTATAAAGGTCACCTCATTGTAAGGGACAAAATCTGCCCCGAGTACCGCCTCCGCGACCGCGAGCAGTCCCGGATGGCCATAAAGTCGCAGCGTTGACTCCATCAGCTGAAGGTTTCCGTGGAGATTTTGCACGGTCCACTTCGGGGCATCCTGTGCAGGCACGGCCTCGTGCATTGCGGACGGATGTCGCCCTTTGTTCTTAGAGGTGCCGCCCAGCGGGTCGGAGAGAGGCCGTGCCCACCGATAGGGCTCACGGCTGAACTCCCGGCCTAATGCCTGACGCCCCTTCGTGTCCAAGTCGCTCTTCGGCTTGCTCGGAGCCCCATCCAACATACGGGCCACGTCCGCGCGCAAATCGGACAGTTCATTGTCTCTCAAGACGTCTTCAAATACGTAGAAACCGTGTTCCCAATAAGCGTCGAGAATACGCGGCTCCAAATTGCCATCCACATCAAACCTTATGGGTCCGCGATTGCCGAGTTCATGTGCCCTATTCTCACCGTCTTTGATATAGGCCGACATGCCTTGCGCATGTTCCTCAGCGGAAAGCGTTATATGTGCTACGACATCGTTCATGGCCGGACCCGATGGAAGTTGAGAAAGTAAAAACAATTGTGGCTAATTGGCTACACATAGCAAGTGACGCGCCGTCGCGCCACGTCTTGGGTCAATCAATTGCAAGGTTTTTCTATTAACCAATTGTACCTGTAGAATACGGTTAGGCGAACAGCACGATGACCAAGGATCCAACTGTCGACAGCTTGGAAGAGGCTTTGATCGCCTATGGACATCTCATCGTGTGCAACCAGACCTTCCGCGAGATGTACAACTACACCGAGGTAAAAAAGTCTCCTGGCGCGCAGTTCCAAGGCTTTGGACGCATTGTCTTTCGACAGGGCAGGTTCTCGATCGGTGAGGCTATTGGGGAAGATTATCTCGATCGCACGAAAGCCAATCGCGAGCGATTGACTAGTTCTTTTAACGCGCGCCTTAAGGATGACCACTGGATAAGTTTAACGTACCGGCGGATGAACAATTGCGGCTTTGTTTCGGTTCACGTCGACGTTACAAAAGTCAATGAATTCGAAGCAAACATGGAACAGGCGCGTCGACAGGCGGAAGCGGCAAGCCAGGCGAAGACGAGCGACCTAGATTCACTTTGGCCCAAAGACGGCTTGACGCCGTACGAGCAAGCGGCATCGTTAAACAACCTGACACGGGAGGTCCGAATAATATGAGTGCTCGTGAATACGACGTTGTTATAGTTGGCGCAGGATTCGCCGGTATGTATCTGTTGTATCGGGTGCGACGCCTTGGGATGAGTGTGCGCGTTCTGGAGCAAGGTTCAGATGTCGGCGGCACCTGGTATTGGAACCGGTATCCCGGTGCACGCTGCGATGTCGAAAGCATGCAGTATTCCTATCAGTTCGACGACGACCTGCAGCAGGAATGGCATTGGCCGGAACGGTATTCCGCACAACCCGACATTCTGAAGTATGCGCAACATGTCGCTGACCGTTTCGACCTACGAAAAGATATCGATTTCGAGATGCGGTTGGCGTCAGCACGCTTTGATGAAGAATCGGCAATATGGACGCTCAAAGCCGACGACGACAAGGTAACGAACGCACGCTTCTTCGTGATGGCGACCGGCTGCCTGTCCGCTCCCAACTGGCCGAAAATAGAAGGTCTCAAATCATTCACGGGACCAACCTATCACACGGCGTTGTGGCCACATGAGAAGGTAGACTTTTCAAGCCAGCGAGTTGCCGTCATAGGGACCGGCTCGTCAGCTATCCAATCGATCCCACACATTGCCCGTGAAGCGGCTCATCTAACCGTGTTTCAAAGGACGCCTAACTACGCAATCCCCGCGCACAACCGGGATATGGACACGGAACTCGAAAAGGAAATCAAGGCGCATTACACGACAATGCGGGCACGGGCTAAGACGACGCCAGGTGGTTTAGACGTCGCCTATAATCAGGGCTCAATTCACGATGCCACACCCGACGAGCGGGATTCGGCGTTTGAACGAAACTGGCAACGCGGCGGACTTGGGTTCATGAGCGCCTTCGGTGATCTGATGATGGACCAAAGTGCCAACGACATCGCGGCGGAATTCGTGCGTAACAAGATTCGTGAACGCGTGAAAGACCCACAGACAGCAGAAAACCTTTGCCCACGTAATGTCATCGGCGCGAAACGCCTCTGTGTCGATATTGACTATTATGAGACATTCAACCGCGACAATATCGAGCTCGTTGATGTCGGCGCTGAACCGATCGAACAGATTACGTCGGAAGGTGTACGCGCGCATGGTCGTCTGTATGAGGTCGACACCCTGGTCATCGCAACCGGTTTCGATGCGATGACCGGAGCATTGACCCGCGTTGATATCCGCGGACGCGACGACGCCAGCCTTGCAGAGCGCTGGAAGGATGGCCCATCGACCTATCTCGGGCTCGCCATGCACGAATTTCCGAACCTTTTCACCGTCACGGGCCCCGGAAGTCCAAGTGTGTTTTCCAACATGTTGCCGACCATAGAACAACACGTGGACTGGATTGCTGATTGCCTGGGTCATGCCAAATCACAAGGTTATGCGACGGTGGAGGCGGAGGCCGATGCTGAGCAGGATTGGTGGGCCCATTGCCAGGAACTTGGCAACATCGGCCTGAAAACGATGACGGATAGTTGGTATGTCGGCGCCAACGTTTCCGGCAAGGCGCGTGTCTTTTTGCCATACTTCGGCGGCATTCCAGCCTACTTCAAGAAATGCGAAGACGTGGTTGAAAACGGTTACGAAGGCTTTGCCTTCAGATAGGAGACCCGATGGGTCATTTGGAGCGGGTTCGTGAAGAATTCACACGTCAGGCGGATACCTTCACCGTTCACGCGGTCAAGGCGGACAAAAAGATGGAGGTGCGCTTCCAGGGTGCTATCGGCGCCGCAGGGGACGGCAACATCCTGGATGTGGCGTGTGGCCCCGGGGTGGTGACAGCGGCACTCGCGCAACGTGCTGCAA
The DNA here is from genome assembly GCA_002434595.1 of Alphaproteobacteria bacterium UBA6544. GTDB lineage: Bacteria > Pseudomonadota > Alphaproteobacteria > UBA8366 > UBA8366 > UBA6544. The sequence continues at coordinate 5,872 of DJKK01000348.1, forward strand.
GCATAACCGCCTTTGACGCCACGCCGGCTATGCTCGAGAAAGCAAGGGCACATTGTGAAGAAGCCGGCCTCGAGAATATTATTTTCCGTGAGGGCAACGCTCAGGCTATGCCTTTCGACGACGCGTCTTTTGACGGTGTGGTCACACGCCTTGCTGTCCATCACTTCACCAAACCTCAGGACGTGATGAATGAAGTCTTTCGCGTTCTGAAGCCCGGTGGCCGTGCCATCATCGTTGACGTCATCGTTTCCGAAAGCACGGAAGAAGCGGCTCTTCAGAACGCCATTGAGATCATCCGTGACCCTTCGCATATCCGTATGCTGCCTGAAGCAGAATTGATCGGGTCAATCGATGGCTCCGGCCTAGAAATAGTGGAAATTGCGGGTTGGGATGCGAACCGTGAGTTTGAAGAGTGGACCGGTATCGCAAACGATCCTCAAAGAATCGGTCCGCTGCGCACCATATGCCGCACACTTGCCAAAGACGGTCGGCACGCCGGATTTGGCCTCTCAATCAACGAGGCGGACGAATTGGTTTTCTTCCACCGCTGGCGCATGATTGTCGCCAATAAACCGGCAGGCTGACCGCGTGGAGTTGTCGGGGAAGCATCTCCCTTTCACACACGCCGAATACTATGAATGAATCGCCTATATGTGACGCGCTATGCAAGGCCGTTGTATCGGAGTGCTGAGTGCCAAGGGCCCTTCAAACATGGCATGGCTGACCGTCTCGGATGGACTTTCTGCGTCCATCAGTGCTTGTTCCTTGCACTTATGAACGAATCGTCTGGTCCGGCCGGCGGCAAATTCCATTTCATGACCGGGTTGTGGATGGGGGATTGGGGCCTCTCGATAACGGAGAGCATTATCATTACGGATCTGCCACCCGAATGCCCCGCAATCGTCGAACGCCAACTCGTAGTAAAATGACCTTGGCTTGACCACAACGTCAGCGACATAGGTCTCTGCCCACAATACAGATCGGTGAAGCAAATGTATGTCGATGAAATTCTAAAGAACTACAACCAGCTCGGCACCAAGATTATCGAGACGATTTACACCGATGGCTATCTATCGATCGGCGGGAAGGCGTCGACGACCCAACTCGCAGAATTTGCCGGTGTCACGTCGAGCAGCCGCATACTCGATATCGGAAGCGGCGTCGGTGGGCCGGCCCGGCACCTTGCCGCGACATTTGGCTGTCAGGTTACCGGGATCGATCTCGTCGAGGCAAATGTCGTGGAAGCGAACCAGCGGGCCAAGGCGGAAGGCGTCGAACTTCTGGCGACTTTCATGACCGGGGACGCCCTCGACCTGCCATTCGAAGATCAGACATTCGATATTGTCTGGGGCCAAGACGCCTGGTGTCACATACCGGACAAGGAGCAACTTATAACGCAGGCGCACCGCGTCCTTGTTCCGGGCGGCTGCGTTGCGTTTACTGACTGGGTTGAAATCGGCCCAATGTCAGCCGACGAGCGCAAGACGTTGCTCTCGGCGATGGCCGCGCCGAACACTGCCTCTATCGACGACTATCGGCGCTATTTATCATTGAACGGCTTCAGCATCACCACTGAGGCGAACGTCAGCGAGTTTTTTACATCGAAATATCGCGAGATCATGATGGGCTTTGAGGATGCGCGGTCGGCATTCATAGAGCGCTTTAGCGCAAAAATCTTTGAAATCGTTGCTGAGAGAAATGCGATCATCCTCGACGGATTCGCCCGGCACGCACTCGGCGGTGTCCAGTTTGTCGCGCGCAAAGACTAATACAAGGCACACGCACGGTGGACTAACTAAACCTTAAGGATGATCAAATACTTAAAATTCGCTCTAGAGCGTCGAACCATGACGTAAAGGTTACCATCAGATTTTTTTATAGTTTGCGGTTACAGAATTGGACGAGAGGCTTAGGTGCAGACGGAAAAGTTCAATCTGCGTTGTGAAAATCTGTATAGGAGCATGGTTGCGTCGGGCGGAAGTAACCTGAACGCATAAAAATCTTATAATCCATTGCTTTTTAATATTTCCCCCGCCTCAATAACGGAGCCGTCTCACCCAAAACGTAGGCTGAAATAATGGCAGAGACCAAACGGATGGAAGACCATCCCGTTCGGTTTTGGAGAACCGTGAAGCACTGGAACGGACCTGTCTCTTCGGTGAGACAGTACGGACCAAGATGGTGTTTTAAGAGAAGCATATACTTCACGGAAAACCACTTCAGAACGAATTCCAAACCACCAAAGCGTTCCAGATCTGCGAGGTTCCAAGCGAAGAGATTGTCGGCATCCCGATTATAATGTGGAAACTTCTGGAGATGTTCGAACTGCGTGCTGCCGCTCAGTTGGGTACGTTCTCTCGAACTGTCTTGCCGACGCATGGCCAGAAAGGCGCCATACCAATGGCAAACCGCCTAATGGTGGATGCCTTCGAGACAGAAAGCGAAACAGCTAGACGTCTCGAGTAATCAGTCCGTATAGGGAAAGTCGCGGAACAATTCCGGCCTGAAATCCATCCCATGCCCAGGTCGGTCCGGGGGCGTCATCATTCCGTTTACAGGATTGTTTGGCTCGATCCAAAGGTGGTCGTACCACCCCATATACTCGAGCCAGGATGGATTCGGTATCGACGCAGTCATATGAACGCTCAATTCGGGGAACATATGCCACGCCATCGTTAATCCCGCGCGATGGGCATGCTCGGCGATTGTACGTAATTCCGTATATCCGCCGCGCATGATATCCGGCTGCAGAATCGGAACCTTTCTGCTCGCAAAGAACGGCTTAAAATCATGGTGTGTGAAATTATTCTCACCACCTACCACAGGCGTTTCGATTGCATCTGCAATTGCATGGTATCCATCGAAATCATCTGCCATCACCGGTTCTTCAAGCCAAGTCAGGCGATATGAATCTATCTGCTTCCCAACCGCGATAGCTTCCTCAACGGTCCAGCCTTGGTTGACATCCACCATGATATCAATGTCCTCGCCGAGGGCCTCCCGCATATCCCGGACATTGGCAATATCCTCGTCATGGGTGAAGAGATGAGCCACCTGCATCTTGATGGCCGTAAATCCCTCACCAACAAACCGCTCTGCCTTCTCGATCATCCCATCATGACCGAGGCCGCGAAAACATCCGGAACCATATACGGGTAAGGGCTCATTATGCCCTCCCCAAATTTTCCAAAGCGGCTTTCCTTCATCTCGTCCAACTGCATCCCACAGCGCAATGTCGAGTGCAGACATTGCCATGACCGTGATGCCCATCCGTCCCTGGATAAAGGTCGCATTCCACATTTTCTGCCAGATTGCTTCCACCGCTTGCGCGTCTTCACCTATCACAAGCGGTTTCAGCATCTCGTTGATGCAAGTCTCCAAAGTTCGCATTCCGCCAGCCAGCGGATGTAGGTGTCCGGTACCGATCACACCCGACGCGGTTTCCACCTCAACCACGAGCAAATCGATATTTGGCAATGTTAAGAAGCCGGTCTTCGGTGGATCTCTGAACGGCACCGATAGGAGATGGGTTCTTATATCTGTAACGATCATTTTCACTCTCCCTGAACATTTCTAACTATACAGCGAACCTTTCCCATAAAAGGGACAAGGCTTCCAAACGGGACGGTTTTGTATAATTTATCAGTAGGTCGCTCTGGGACTACCATGCGGCCTGTAAATGAAAGGATGCTCATGTCGAATCGAGATAGCCGGGCGTCGACGGTAGATGCCGTCATTGTCGGCGCAGGATTTTCCGGCCTCTATCTGTTGCACCGCCTGCGCGAACTGGGATTCACCACGCGGGTATTTGAACGCGGCAGCGGTGTTGGCGGCACATGGTATTGGAATCGGTATCCGGGTGCGCGCTGCGACGTCGAAAGCATGCAGTACTCTTATTCATTTGATGAAGACCTACAGCAGGAATGGCATTGGCCGGAGAAGTTTTCCGCTCAACCAGATATCCTTGCATATGCTGAACATGTCGCGAAACGTTTTGATCTCACGCAGCACATCGATTTCGAGACAGAAGTAAGCAAAGCGCATTTCGACGCAGCAACCCGTCGCTGGCACATTGAAACGAATACGGGTGCAACGGTCGAAACACAGCACTTAATTATGGCAACAGGCTGTATTTCGACAGCGCAAATCCCGGAAATTGACGGACTTTCAGACTATCGCGGCGATACCTACCACACAGGTAAATGGCCGCACGAGAAGGTCGACTTCACAGGCCAGCGGATCGCGGTCGTCGGAACTGGTTCATCAGGCATTCAGGCCATTCCCGTCCTTGCTGAGGAAGCCGAACATGTAACCGTATTTCAGCGCACCCCAAACTATTCCATTCCTTCCCAGAATGGGCCGATGCATCTTAAGTACGAGGCGTCATGGAAGCAGCGTTACAGCGATCTGCGCGAGGAAATGCGATACACCGGACATGGCAGCATCAAGGACCTGAACGACAAACCTGCCATGTCGGTCGATGAGGATGAACGCCAAGCGACCTACAAAGAACGATGGAAAATCGGAGGTGCCGGATTTCTTACGTCCTTTAACGACTTGCTGTTCAGTCAGGAATCAAACGACACCGCTTCCGAGTTTGTTCGCCAGAAAATCCGCCAGATCGTGAAGGATCCCGAGACGGCTGAAATCCTTGCACCCAAGACCTATCCCATTGGCACCAAACGTATTTGTATCGATAGTGGCTATTTCGAGACCTATAATCGCGATAATGTCGATCTCGTCGATATTAGCGAAACATCAATCAAGCGCATAACGCCAACAGGGCTGATCGCGAACGACCAGACCTATGACTTCGACAGTATTGTCTTCGCGACCGGTTTTGATGCGATGACGGGAACACTATTTAATGTCGATATTCGGGGTCGAGACAACTTGGCGTTGAAGGAGAAATGGTACGCAGGTCCTCGAACATATCTAGGACTAATGTCGGAAGCCTTTCCCAATCTTTTCATGATCACCGGGCCGGGCAGCCCATCTGTGAAGAGCAATATGATGGTTTCGATTGAGCAACATGTAGATTTTGTCACCGAGAGCATTGTGCATATGCGAGACCGTGAACTGGAACTTATGGAACCGGAACTCGCATCCGAAGATGAGTGGGTCGACCACGTTCAGGAAGTTGCAAACAAGACACTCTTCCCACGCGCTAATTCCTGGTACATGGGTGCTAACATCCCGGGCAAACCGCGCCTCTTTATGCCCTATATCGGTGGGGTCGGGACCTATCGCAGAAAATGCGAGGAAATTGTCGCCGACGGCTACAGAGGCTTCCGCTTTGAGCCGAAAGTCGCGGCTGCGGCGGCAGAATGACGGACGAATATCGCTTCCTACACTACGATGTGTCCGGCGGTATAGCGTCAATCGAACTCGACCGCCCGCCCGTCAACGCCATCCACGAAGCCATGACGGACGAGTACTTCGACGCGCTCGCGCGTGCGGATCAGGATGATGCTGTGAAAGTTCTGATTCTTTCGGGGAGGGGAAACGGTCTTTCCGCCGGCGCCGATCTCCGATATCTGGAGGCATTCGGCACACAGGAAATGGCTGAATTTCTCGAGAAATTTTACGTCCAGCAAGTCGAGCGGGTACGCGGACTAAAAAAACCGATTGTCGCCTCAGTTCATGGTTTCGCACGCGAAGGTGCCTGCACAATGGCATTTACCTGCGACATGGTAGTGGCATCGGATGATGCCAGTTTCGGTTATCCAGGTGTTCCCAACCTTGCGGCACCGCCTGGCATGCATGTCTGGCATCTGCAGAAGCTGATTGGTCGTATGCGGGCTGCTGAACTTATTCTAACCGGCGATCCTATTGATGCGCAGGAAGCCGGTCGCCTCGGGCTTGTCACAAAAGTGGTGCCGCGAGCTGAGCTCGATACCGCCACCCGGTCGCTTGCCGCCAGGCTCGCCGAAATGTCGCCTCTGGCGCTGCGCATTACGCGAGACCTAATTTATGAAATGGAGAATATGGATTTCAAAGACGTACCGCGACGGGCGCTCGAAGCGACCTCCGGCGCCTTTGCATCGGAAGACAGCAAGGAAGCAAGGCGGGCCTTCAATGAAAAACGCAAACCTGTTTGGAAAAGCCGATAGAACCCGCAAATAGGCCTTAAGCTTTACATGAATACCGCCGTACCCACTGCGTGGACGACTAAAGGCCAACCATGGGCGGCTTCTAACGCCCAAACCCCAAGCCCACAAAAGGACTTTCTACCGCGCTCAGCCGATATTTTGAAGTTAATTAGAAATCCGGAATACAGGCTGCGCCGCCGACATATAAGTTCCAGATAACGGATTGAAGGCTATGAGTTACAAGCACATTGAAGTTAAACCAATCGCGGGAGCACTCGGCGCTGAAATTCACGGGGTCAATCTCGCCTCAATCGACGACGAAATTTTCGCCGAGATTCATTCCGCATTTCTCGACCATCTCGTCATCTTCTTCCGCGACCAGGACATAACACCGGATCAGCAGGTGGCATTCTCCGCCCGTTTTGCATCAGTCGGATACTACCCGTTTCTGAAAGGGATACCCGATCACCCTGAGGTCATCGAAGTCCGCAAGGAACCAGAGGATAAGCTAAATTTTGGCGGGGTCTGGCATACGGACACAGCCTATCTTGCAACGCCGCCGATGGGTTCGGTCCTATACGCCAAAGAGATACCCGCTTCTGGCGGCGATACGTTGTTTGCCAATCTGTATCTTGCATATGAAACGCTCTCGGACAGTATGCGATTGATCCTGGATGGCCGCCGGGCCGTAAACTCATCCAAAAAAGGGGACGCGGCGGTGGGGCGACAGAAAAGCGTCGAAGAGAATCCGAAGGATACTTCCGGCGTGCAAACAGAATCGATCCACCCGGTAATCCGCACGCATCCCGAAACCGGCCGAAAGGCGTTGTATGTCAATCGCGGCCACACGGTGTGTTTCGAGGGTGCCAGTCGGGAAGAGAGTGAGCCTATTCTGGAGTTTCTTTTCGACCACGCAATCAAGCCGGAATTTACCTGCCGTTTTCAGTGGGAGGTCGGCTCTATCGCTGTCTGGGACAACCGCTGCGCCCTTCACTATCCTCTGAATGATTACCATGGTCACCGCCGGGTCATGCATCGCGTCACAATGGAAGGAGATATCCCCGCATAGCGAATTATCCGCCTTTCCGCGGCTGTTCCTTGAACCGCGCGAGTATCCATACGGGGATCAGTCCCGCAAAGGCAATCAATCCAAGTGTCAGGAATGCATCCTGATAGCCGAGTGTGCTTGCTTGCGCGTAAAGAATTTCACCAAAGAAATGCAACGCGCCCGCACTTTGCTCTGAAACAGACACGCCCCCCTCCGACAAGAGCCGACGGGTTGATTCCAGCATCTCTGCGCTCGCCGAATTGTCCTTGAAATGCATGGCGGTAAACGCGTCCCCATGAAACGGAATGCGCACTTCCATATAGGCAACGACACAATTCATCCCGAACGCGGCACCCAACTGTCGCAATAGGTTGATGCTGCCAGATGCTTGATTGACCAGTTCGGGTGGGACCGCCTTCAAGGCGGTCGCATTTACGACAGGGAGCGTGCAAGCCAACCCAAATCGGATGAAGAAGGTCCAGAAGACAAAAGTCCAAAACGGCGTGTTTACATCCACGCCATAGAGCAATGCGAAAGCGACACAGTAGAAAAGCAACCCAGTGGCGATCACGACATGCGCTGGAACAAAGTCCGAAATACGTCCTGCGAGAGGAAAGAATAACAGGAGCGAAAGTCCTCCTGGCATCAAAAGGTAACCCGCACGAAGCGGGGTGTACCCCTGAATTTCCTGAACAAATACCGGAATCAGGAATGTTGACGTCAGGAATATGCAACCGCTGAAGAACGCAACAATACATGCCGACGAAAACCGCGCGGACCTGAATACCTGCATGTTCATCAAAGGATTCGGCGCGTAATGCTCCCAGATGATGAACGCAAGAGCACTCCCGGATCCGATACAAAAGAGGACAACAATATAGTCCGAGGACCACCCTTCCCGTTGCCCGCTCGACAATGCCAGCATCAGATTAAAGAGTGCACAGCAGAGCAATGCGAAACCGAGAAAGTCGAATTCAGGGATGTTCTTATCGAACTTCTTCGATGGCATGAAGAGGAATCCGAGCAGAACGGCAATTGCGGATGTGGGCAACGTTAGAAAGAACACATAGCGCCAATTGAACAATTCGATGGCAATACCGCCGAGTGTCGGACCAACAGCGGGTGCCAACACGATCCCCATCGAATAAAGTCCCATTGCGGTACCACGGCGATGGGGCGGGAACACCTTGAACGTAACCGCCATTGTCAAAGGCTGTATGACGCCCGCGGCCATTCCCTGCATCAACCGGCCGAAATTAAGCGCCAACTCCGATTCCGCGATACCACTCATCATCGAACCGACGATAAAGATCAGCAGCATGACCGCGTAAGTTCTGCGCTCGCCCAAGATGGAAATGAACCAGGCTGCCGATACCATTCCAGCCGTCATCGCCGCGAGATAGCCGGAAGAAAGCAGCTGGGCCTTATCACGCCCGATGCTAAAGGCTCCCATGATGTCGGGAAATGCGACGTTCACCGTTGTCATCGACAAGACCACAGTCATCGCGCCGACCATGCAGGTCACCGTCGCTAACCAGCGATACGCTGGACCGTATCTCTCGAAGAGGGAATCTATGGTTTCGCTATTCAAACCGGCACGGACTTCCGTAAAGTTTCGGATGTTCGATTGGGGCGGCGCCAGACTTCAACCTTCCGTCATCATTAAGACAACATGGGTCAGAGGTGATAAGCCGCCGGAACGGCGGATCGTCGCAGATCGGCGCTATAAGCGCACATCATGAAGCGGCCGACCCCAGTCCGTCGCAGCTTTGGTCACTCTTTCAACATCCTCTTCTAGCATCAAGCGTTCGTCCGCGAGGCTCCGTGCCGCTGCCGCGACACTTTTGACATATCCATCAGAATCTCCGTAACGGTCCTCAATGGAGCGCCTGGGATCATCCGTCGCACGGCGCACTGCATCCGTCTCCGGTAAGGGCAGGTAACTGCCGGTGAATTCGTGCATGTAGCCTTCGCCCTGACCTCTCACCCGAAGATTCCAGCCGGTATACGTGCCAAGGGGCGCCTGCACCATCGGTGCCCGCACGCCCGCTATGTCATTACCATCAGTGTCGACCGCGGGAATAAGAATCGTATAGGCACCGTTGCCGACGTCCGGCGGCTGCTTTGAGATGTATCCCTGCGCCACATCGTGCCCAAAGTCATAGGCAGGAAGACCGTTTGGACCCCGGGGTTTGTTGACACCCGGTATGTTTGGGAATTGGCGGTGCCATTCCTCCGCTGTAACCAGCGTACCATCGGATCGTTTCGGAATGCGGCTGTCAGGTGGCGGTGTGCCGTCCGTAGCCCAGGCATCCATTGCATCCAGCATGCCGCGGAAGAGCATCGAGGTCTTCACAATATTGTTGTTTTGCTGGCAAATTCCTTTCGACGGCGTTTTCTGATTCGGGTCCGCAAAATGCTGTGAGCTCGACCATAGGAACACCCGGACCGTATCGGGTTGTTCAAGATCGTTGCCTTCGGTATCCGTATGCACGAGTGAACCATGCCGCTGCCAGTATTCGGTCCCGGTCTGCGTATGCAGCACGAGTGGGTCGGTCTCGGGGCGCTTCAAGATCGCGTCCGTTTCACCCGTGATATGATCGGTCGATTGCGCATAGGAGAACGGAAATCGATCAGCAACGTTTTCGTGATCTTCGAATTCCTGCCCCGCCGCACTTACACCGCAGGCGAACCGGTGGTTCAGCCACATCAATCCACCACCTGAAACATGAGGCAGCACGCCGTCGAACACACGACGCCCTTCCGAATCTGCATTGAAACCCTGATGGATCATGTCCCGGATGCATCGACCTGTTTGAGAACGCCCCCACGCATACGCTTTCTCGATCGCATCACCGAGTGGGTTGGAATCGCCCACAGCATTCTTCAGGAAGCTTACGAAATCCCGGACCGCGACATGTCCCAATCCCATTACCAGAGGATCGCGGCCTGTATAAACGATCTCGTATATCCATCCTGGCTCAAACCCGTCATGCAGTAGGACGTGTGTATCAGACGGGACAATCGCTGTCTCAGCGCCTTGATTATCGAGTCCGACTCCACCTTCGATCCGTGCGAATGCCCACCGATCACTGGAAATTTCTTCACGTTCGTCTTCCGGATACCGCCGGCGGGTCAATCGCGCGAGACTCGTGTCGAGGGTAACAGTCGGATGACTGCGCGTAGACGCACGCCCGCTCAACGCCATGCACGCCTGGCCGGGTGAAGTCACAATGAACTCGCTCCGCACAAGTCCAGATATCGGCGCGCCTTCATCGGTCGCGACCGGCAATTCCATCGTCATCCGGCCATCGCCTGGCCAGAGGTCGCCTTGCCAAGCGCAATTCGCGATAACGTAGCCGCGACGCATAAGGTAACCGTTCCCCGCGTGCGCCGAGGTTATCGGATCATTGGATGCAGGCGCGTCATTGAAGAACTGAATTGCACGCATGTTTCCCCGGTTTCCGTAG
>DJKK01000343.1 GCA_002434595.1 Alphaproteobacteria bacterium UBA6544
GCCGGCGCGCGGCTGGCTCGACTATGACGGGCTGAAGGCGCGGCGCGACGACCTGATTATGGTCAACATCGTCGGCCGCCGTGACGGCTCCGTAGCACTCGACTATACAGTCAATGCCCGGGCAGGCTTTCCGCTGGTGACCGGACCAACCGACGCCGCCGGGCCAGTGAACCATGTCATGCCGGTCTGGGACGTCGTGACGGCGCTCGCCGCATCGAACGCGGTTCTGGTCGCCGACAGAACCCGGCGCGATACGGGTGAAGGACAATACGTGCGTATCGCGCTCGCCGATTCAGCTTTTGCGGTGTTGAGCCATCTCGGCTACGTGGCGGAAGCCCAAATCAACGGTACCGATCGTCCGGCGACCGGCAATCACGTCTTCGGTACTTTCGGATGCGATTTCCCGACCGCGGACGGTCGGCGGGTAATGATTACCGCCTTTACACCGCGTCACTGGTCGGCGCTGCTGGAAGCTTCCGGTACAGTTGAACGATTCGAAGCGATCGCTGCCGAAAACGGTGTCGACCTGCGGAAGGAAGAGGAGCGTTACGCGCTGCGTGACGTGATTGAAGCCGAACTGGCACCCTGGTTTGCCGGCCGGACACTCGCTGAAATTGGCACCGCGCTGGATGCCGTGGGCGCGTGCTGGGGTCCCTATCAGACATTTCGCCAGGCCGTTGCCGAAGACCCCGATCTCTCCACCGACAATCCAATGTTCGAGGAAATCGAGCAGCCCGGCATTGGCCGCTATCTTGCCGCCGGCTCATTCATTGAATTCGGCGCGATCCCCCGCGACCCCGTTGTCCCGGCGCCCCAGCTCGGCAGCGACACGGAATCCGTCCTTGCCGAGAAGGTCGGTCTTTCGGATGCGGATCTCGGAAAGCTTCGCGACGACGGTGTGATTTAGGGCGCCGTCCACTTTGGGGCACTTGATACGCCGCGCGGTACTTTAGGCCGTCACCGTTCGACCGTTGTTTCTCCGAATTGGAACGTCTTAATTGACACTCTTCCCGGCTCGTACAGATCAACGCATTCGTTTCAATTAAAGCGCAAAGCGTCTATAGCACTTGGGCGATGGAACGCGAATGACACGACCGCCGAAATTCACACCGCCGCCAGGCACCTGCGATAGCCATATCCATGTTTATGGCGATCCGGCGCAAATCCCGTTGCTTCCGATCCACGGATGGGAAATGGAACCGCACTTCCTCGACGGCTATATCGCCGTGCACGATGCGCTTGGCCTTAGCCGAACGGCGATCATCCAGACCCTGCATTATGATAACGATAATTCAAGCATGCTTCACTCTATCTCGGCGCTCGGGCCGGGAAACGCCAGCGGCGTGGCGGTCAAGCGGCCGGCGGTCACGGAGGCGGAAATCGAAACACTGCATGAGGGAGGTGTACGTGGTCTTCGCTTCGGCATTGAACGCGCGCAGCATGCGGCCGGCGCACCAGGAAACCGTCGCCGCACGGATCACGCCGCACGGATGGCACATCCAATATTGGTCGACGGAGCAAGACCTGCTGGAGCTTGCCAAACGTATCTCGGCCCTTCCGGTGGATGTGGTGGTCGATCATATTGGCAGCATTCCCCCGGAATTAGGAACGGACCATCCCGCGTTCGTCGCGCTCTTGCGTATGCTGGAGACCGGTCAATTCTGGGTAAAACTGTCGGCTGCGTAACAATTGTCGAAAATGGCCACACCCGACTATTCGGATTATCGAACATTCGTGCGGGTGCTGGTCGCGGCGGCACCGGAGTGGGTGCTCTGGGGGACCAATTGGCCCCACCCCTAGGTCGATTTAATACCGGATCACACAAATCTGCTGAAAACCCTGCTCGACTGGATGGACGATGAGGCGACGCGTCATAAGGTGCTCGTCGATAACCCGGCGCTACTGTACGGTTTTGATTCGGCGTCGGAGACGTAACCGATGAACGACACCCGCGTACCTGAGACGGTCACCACGATGCTGTCGGCGGCCGCCGCCGCGGAGAATGGCGCTGGTGTCATCTACGAGGACCGCACGACGACTTATCGCGAACTCGGTGACTTATCCCGTCGCGCCGCGGCGGGATTGGCGTCGCTTGGGATTGGCCTTGGTGATCGCGTCGCGTTCTGGCTGCCGAACACGCCGGCCTATCTGGTGTTGTATTTCGCTTGTGTGCGCCTCGGCGCGATCGCCGTCGCCATCAACACAAGGTTTCGCGCCGGAGAGGTCGAAGACGTCCTCGGCCGCACTGGCGCAAAGGCACTGATCATGTGGCCGGGGTTCCGCGACATCGACTTTCCCGGCCTCCTGGAGGAAGTCGACCGGGCCGCCTTGGCCCGGCTGGAGATTGCGATCCTTTACGCCGAAGACGGCACATCGCCGTCAGCGCTACCCGGAGTGGCCCGCACGGTCGGGTACGAGTCGCTATTTGATGCAGGCAACCATGAGGAAGACGCCGCCCGAGCGAAACTCGGCTGCAACACCTTCACAACGTCCGGGACGACCAAGGCCCCAAAATTCGTGCTTCATGCCAATTACAGTATGGCGGTGCATGCGGCGGAGGTGGCGCACGACTTCGGATATGCAGACCCGGCGACGGTGGTACAGCAGGACATGCCGCTCTGCGGCGTCTTCGGACTGACGGGCGTCTTGGCGGCGATCGCGGCGGCGCGGCCCCTAGTTCTGACCGCTGCGTTCGATGCAGAACGGACGGCGGCGCTGATGGCACGTCACAAGGTGACGCATTTCGACGGCAGTGATGAGATGATCGACCGACTGCTGCGCGCCACGGATCGCAACGATATTTTCGAACGAGTCGGATTTGTCGGCTATGCCATCTTCAATTCCTATCTGGACGATATCGTCGAGCGGGCGGAACGGCGGGGCCTCCATGCCGTCGGCCTGTGGGGCATGAGTGAGATGCAGGCATTGGTGACGCGGCGTGATAGGGAAGAGCCGGCGGAAAGCCGCAAGAAAGGGGGCGGACGGTTGGTCTCGCCACGCGCGGTGGCCCGTGTCCGCGATCCCGAGACCGGCGCACTCTGTCCCGGGGGTGTTGCGGGTGAGCTGGAGATCAACGGGCCCAGTCAAATGCTCGAATACTATGGCGACCCGGCAGCAACCGCCGAAGCGTTGACGGAGGACGGGTTCGTGCGCACCGGAGACCTAGCGCAGATGGAACCTAGCGGTGGGTTTGAGTATCTTACCCGAATGGGCGATGTGCTGCGCCTTGGCGGCTTTCTTGTTAGTCCGGCGGAGATCGAGGGTGAAATACAGGCGCACCCGGCGGTGGCCGGCGTACAGGTCGTCTCCGCGCCCTTTGAGGGGTCGGATCGGCCCATCGCATTCGTTTTGGCAGAGCAGGGGGCCTCCATCGACGAGGTCGCTGTTCAGGCCCATTGTGCGGCGCGTCTCGCCAAGTACAAGGTACCTGCAAAGGTGGTCGCTTTGGAAAAATTTCCCGTGACGGAAAGTGCCAATGGCGTCAAGATTCAGCGTGCTAGATTGCGTCAGATGGCAATCGACCTGGTCACGATGTCTTGAAGGAAAGTGACCGATCGTGTGAAAGACGGCTATCCCGGCTTTACGTTGACGGGGCATATGGCGCCTGCCTGCCACACAGTAAGTAGGTGGATCGTGAGAAAGACTGGGCGGCCATCCGTAGGGCAGGGCCTCCGGACTCGGGACAATCGCGTTCCACCTTGCCCCGTGGTGCTTTGCGGGCTAGAACCGGGCGTCTTCCATTCAGTGCTTCGACAGCCATGTCCGATCCTACTTCCTCGCCGCAACGGGTTCTTGA
>DJKK01000046.1:0-3264 GCA_002434595.1 Alphaproteobacteria bacterium UBA6544
AGAGATTACTACCTTGGAGGAATTGCCGCCTCTGTTGGACCTGTAAGGTGGCTGATTTCCGAGAACGGCGATACACCGCCCAAGACGGCCGCTCTCTCTACTATCGCGAATACGGCGACCCGCGGTCATCAATGACCCCACTCTTGTGCCTGCCTGGCCTCAGCCGAAACAGTCACGACTTTCACGACCTCGCACTCTCATATGCGCAAACTCGCCGTGTCGTCTGCCCAGATTACCGGGGCCGTGGAAGGTCGGATTATGATCCGGATCCAGCCAAGTATCATCCGAGAGCCCTTCTGGACGACCTTCGCCATCTTCTCGTTGCCTGCGGATTACACCATTTCGTTGCCATCGGCACGTCAATGGGCGGGCTACTCGCGACGGGCATTGGTGCGGTCGCCCCTTCCACCCTACGCGGCGTTATACTCAATGATATCGGTCCGGAAATCGGCGATAGCGGCGTCGGCAGGATTCTTGACTATATTGGCCGCGATCACCCGCAAGAGAATTGGGACGGTGCCATTGCAGCCTTGAAGAACATGTTACCGGGCCTCAATCTGCAAACAGAAGAGGAGTGGCGTCGCGCTGCCGAAGGCACTTTTCGCGAAGGAACCGACGGGCGACTGCACATAGACTGGGACCCGAAAATCGTAGAGCCCATGCGGACCCGCACGCCGAGCTCCGAGTTGTGGAAACTATTTAGATCCCTCAGCGCTGTCCCGATGCTTGCCTTCCGGGGCGAGACTTCGACTGTTCTTTCTGCGGAAACGCTCGAGCGCATGGCCGCATCGCATCACAACTTTGTAGCGGTGACGATTGCTGGAACCGGCCACACGCCGTCCCTTTGCGAGCCCGAAGCCCGCGCTGCCATAGACCAGTATCTGCAGAAAGTGGACGGGTGTTAAGCCGAAGCGCTCTTGGCTTTTGCATCGCCCTTAGTGTCGGATTTCCCGCCGGACTCAGATGCCTCGTGCGTCCCCGCGACCACGAGATTGGGCTTCGAGCCTTCAAGGGCCGGTCGCGCCTCAATTTGCTTCGGGTCGATACGTCGACACAATCCTTGAACGAATGCACCGGCCTCAATCGCCAGACTGTGATGCTTGATATCGCCGGTGATGCGAGCCGTTCGCGTCAACTCAACGACACGGCCGGTAATCTCGCCATTCACATTGCCGGCAACTCGAATAATATCACCAAAGACGCTGCCGTTCACTGTCGCAGAGTCGCCAATCGTTAACTGATTGCTCTCAACATCGCCGTCCACGATGCCGTCTACCTGAACGTCACCATCGGTCTTCAGGTTGCCCGAAATCCGCAAATCAGCGCTGATGATCGACGGAACCTTAGGTTTATCCGGCGCTCTTTCGGCCTTTTGGTTTGGGCTTGTCTGCGGCTTTCGGCTCTTTGAAAACATGCCTGCCTGCCTTGATGAATTTGAGGGGGTCCAACTGCTTACCATTGAACAGAATCTCATAATGTACATGCGGACCCGTGCTTCGGCCCGTACTGCCGAGCAGCCCAATTTTGTACCGATGTCCGAGTTTCTGTCCCTTACGCACGTGCGTCTTGAATAGATGACCGTAACGGGTACGAATTCCGTTGCCATGGTCGATTTCAACCATCTTGCCATAGCGGCCTTTTCGACCTGCGAACACGACTGTGCCGGGCGCTGTCGAGTAAACCGGTGCCTTCCGCCAACCCGCCAGATCCAAACCGTAATGCATGGCCAAGCGATTGGTGAATGGATCGCGCCGTTTCCCGAAGCGGCTGGCCAAATGATAGTGATCGACAGGCGAAATCAACGGCAAGGCTTTCAGAACCGACTTTAGGGCTTCCCAGCGGATGAGATGATTCTCGACATCGGTCAGCGTGGTCGCCAACACAGGATTGGAAATCACCGGCTCGCCGTCACCGTTCGCTGTAGGTCCACCCTTGCCGCCCGGCAGTCCACCGGCGTGCTCCAACACCTTGGCAAGGTCAAGGCCCGCTAACTTAATAACACGCTCGGCGTCCTTCACATTGCCAACCGTGCGGTCACGTAACTGGTCGAGAACGGATTCCTGCGAGCTATGAAGTTCATCCAGGCGCCCAAGAAGAATTTCGGCACGCTGACGGTATGGCATTTCCGAAAGGGCGATATCGCCGCTATCGCCTTCATGCCTACCGGTCGAGCTCTGCAACTTCGCTATCATATCGTTGAAGTCGTCCTCAAGCCCACCGATCTTGCTTTCCGCCGATTGCAATTGAGTTTCCAAGCGGGAAACCAATGCATGCAGAGCTGAGCGATGTCCGACCACAGTCGTGATCTTTTCCTGAGCCTGGCCAAGTTCCTGTCCCAGTTTGGCCACTTCCGCATGTAAACTATCGCCCCTAGCGCGAGACGCACCAAGATCGTTTTCGAGTTCACGCTTCCGCCGCTCAAGGATGCCGCGATCCGTGACGATTTTGGCATAGCTTTGCCGCGCTCCCTGAAGGTTCTGATCGAGGTCTTTTTTGACCCGATCCAACCGGGCGGCTCGCGCGCGCGCCTTGACCAGTTGATCTTGAAGATCGCGGATCTGGTTTTGCATTGTGTCACCGCGACGTGTGTAACTGTCTTGCTCAAACTCGGCGCGTTCAAGCCGCGCCTTGACCTTCGAAAGCGAATCTTCCAGCAGATTTGTGGTCTCCGTCATCTGCTCGAGTTCGATATCGACTTGCGCTAAATGGATTTGCAATGATTCTTGCGATTTATTGCCCGTCCCAAAAGTCACGGATGAGACGTCATCTTCCACTCCAGAAAGGCGTGGCAACGCTGTAACATTGCCGATTTTCGCGCCCTCCCCAAGTTCCTTCAGGAGAAAGGCGTGCTTATCTTGGAGCTTCTTGGTGACGCCCCCAACTTTTTCTTGATAGGTGAGAATTTCTTCGAGCAGGTCCCCGTAGGCGACCTCGGCATCCTTGATTTGGTCGACTTTATCGTCGATGACGTCGCGCTGAATCTCCCACAGAGCAGTCATCCCAAACGCCCAACCGAAGACGCAGACCACAACAACAGACGAGACGATTTGCATGCCGCGCGTCAGCCGCAGGTATTTTACCTGGCCTTCGCTGCGAAGAATCAGCTCGCGCTCCCGATATAACCTGTCGAAGAACGCACAAATCGAGCGCCAGCCTGACTGCAGGCGCTGCGCTACCTCCGTATCGGGGAGCCAATTCTTCCCCAACATCATGCCTCGTCTACAAAATTTGCCTATCGGAAAGAACACGAAGAACCGCCGTGAA
>DJKK01000046.1:3594-3777 GCA_002434595.1 Alphaproteobacteria bacterium UBA6544
ACAAAGACTGGTCGATACTTTTTCTGCCAATCACTAGCCCGTCGACGACGGTAAGCTGTGACCAATTGGAGCACAACACAAATATGGGAGTTTTCCCGAAGAACACACGCCGAATTTTGAAAATTCGAGGAATTTTTTGGTTTCCCGGCACACCTCATCACCAAATTACAGATAGCGTCAAAA
>DJKK01000096.1:0-213 GCA_002434595.1 Alphaproteobacteria bacterium UBA6544
GCCTTCGCACAGGGTGGCTTTGCAGACCTGCATCAGGTGCATCGCTGGACGCTCGATTTCGTTGACGGCAGCCCGCAGGGGGCGGAGTATCAAGAGCTTGCCACCCGTATCGGAGAGGCGCTTGAGTTCATGGATGCGTGTGGCATCACGGCTGAGGCCGTCCCGCAGGTGCGCGAGACCGAGTTCTACACCAGCCATGAAGCCTTGCTACTT
>DJKK01000096.1:505-883 GCA_002434595.1 Alphaproteobacteria bacterium UBA6544
GAGTTCTACCCCAGCCATGAAGCCTTGCTACTTTGGTATGAAGAGGCCCTCACGCGTGAAGATAGCCTTACCGACGAATGGTATGACTGCTCGGCACACATGCTTTGGATCGGTGACCGGACACGTCAGCCGGATGGTGCTCACGTCGAGTTTCTCCGCGGTGTTAAGAACCCGATCGGCGTGAAATGCGGACCGACAAGTGATCCCGACGAACTCTTGCGCTTGATGGACATCCTGAACCCGTCGAACGAGGCGGGTCGGATGACGCTGATTTCGCGGATGGGGCATCAGAACGTTGAGAAGCACCTGCCCGGTCTAATCCGGGCCATCGAGCGCGAAGGCCGGAAGGTTGTCTGGTCCTGCGATCCCATGCACGGC
>DJKK01000096.1:1194-18033 GCA_002434595.1 Alphaproteobacteria bacterium UBA6544
TGGTCCTGCGATCCCATGCACGGCAATACGATTAAATCGGCCAGCGGCTACAAGACACGGCCTTTCGACCAGATCTTGGAAGAAGTCCGGCGTGTCTTTGACGTTCATCAGGCCGAGGGGACCTATGCGGGCGGTGTTCATTTCGAGATGACCGGTCAGGATGTGACCGAGTGTCTCGGTGGTGCTCAGGCAATCAGTGACGATTCGCTCTCGCAGCGCTATCACACACATTGTGATCCGCGGCTCAACGCAAGTCAGGCGCTGGAATTGGCGTTTCTAGTAGCGGATTCGCTTAAAGGTTTGCGGAACGGTTTGCCGGCGAATGGCATGCCGGCGGCAGTGGTGGCTTCCTGAGGTCGGCACCACGTTGCCGCGGAGGCGAGGCATGACGGTAAATTCCGACGAGATCGGCCGTTGGACCGATGTCTATTTCAACCGCACAAAACGGACGGTTGAAAAGTTCGGTGATGTGATGGTCGCCTATGCCGTTTTCATGCGTCGGCCCGTGGTCTCTGCGCCCAAACTCGCGATCGACTGGCTGTCTGCCGTCGGCCGTGACCGTGGTGTCGACTTTACAATCGAAGTGACGCACGCCGAGGGCCGCTGGGTAGGTGCAGGCGAGCCCTTGCTGTATGTAACGGGCCCGTTTGTGCATCTGGTTGATTTGGAGACTTTATTGCTTCAGAAAATCGGCCCGGCCTGTGTGGCGGCATGGAACGCCTATACGATGTGTATGGACCTTCCGGAAGTCGCCTTCATGGCAATGGATGCCCGCCATTGTGCCGGTACGGAAATGGCGGAAATGATGGCTTATGCTGCTGCTGTTGGCTCCGAGCGCGCGCGCCGGAAGGGCGATTCAGTCGTTGGTTTTATTGGCAATTCGACGGATGCGACGGCACACTACTTCGGGCAGGAGGCCGGTCATGGCACCATGCCGCATGCCTTGATCGGCTATGCCGGTTCGACATTGCGGGCCGCGGAAATGTTCCACGAGACCTTTCCTGGCGAAAATCTCACCGTATTGGTGGATTATTTCGGCAAGGAGATAAGTGATGCCATCGCTGTTTGTGGACGGTTCCCCGATATGGCGTCCGAGGGGCGACTAGCGTTTCGGTTGGATACGCCGGGCGGACGGTTCTGTGAGGGACTCGACCCCGCCGCCTCCTATGCAGTTCTCGACCGGAATGTGCCGGAAGCCATTCGTGGCTACCGCACCGAATCTGAATTGCGGCACTTGATCGGCCCTGGCGTGTCTGTCGCCGCTGCTTGGCACCTACGGGAAAAATTGGACGAGGCTGGCTTTGCAAATGTGAAAATCGTCTGTTCCAGTGGTTTCAGTCCTGAGAAGTGCAATGCCTTCGCCATTGGCGAGGCGCCGGTCGATGTGATCGGGACGGGCAGCTTTCTGCCGGAACGCTGGACAGAAACCTATGCAACGGCGGATATCATCGAGTACGAAGGTGAGCCGCGGGTGAAGGTCGGCCGCGAATTTCTGCTGCGGCGTTAGAAGAACCTGGAGATACGTAGGTTAACAAAGCTATCGAGTTTGAAGGCAGCGAGTTCGTTCTCCGCGTCGGCATTGGAGAGGGCGCGGGAACCCGCTTCGATCTCTCAGTTGTCGCCGACGCGCCGCGTCTGCTCGTAGCGATGAATTGCGGCGATCAGCAGTTCTTTCTTGTTACCGAAAGTGCCGTAGAGCCCGTAGCAGCTGACCACCGTGTCGTTGACGATATCCTCCACCGAGGTGTCGGCACAACCGTTTCGCGAAAATATCTGCATGGCGTCGGTCAGGGCAGTTTGCGGGTCTAATTCTCTCTTGCGAGGCATTGTTTCAGAATAATCGTTCTGTGAAAAATTATCAATTTCGCAGCTGATATTGGGCCGTAAAGCGGTTTTTTGAGACTTATATGACGCCCTGTTTTCGAAGATGCTCGACGAGTATATCGGTCGCTTCATCCGGCGTCGTATCGGCGGTTCTAATCCGTATCTCCGGCTCGAGCGGTGCTTCATAAGGTGAGTCGAGACCCGTAAAGTTAAAAATCTCTCCAGCTCGGGCCTTTTTGTATAACCCTTTCGGGTCACGCGCTTCGCACAACTCTAGCGGCGTATCGACGAAGATTTCGATAAACTCGTCATTGTCCAAAAGGCTGCGCGCCATATCGCGTTCGCTGCGGAACGGCGAAATAAACGAGACGAGCACAACCAGTCCCGCTTCGACGAAGAGTTTCGAGACCTCCGCGATGCGGCGGATGTTCTCGACACGGTCGGCGTCCGTGAAGCCCAGATCCTTGTTGAGACCGTGGCGGACATTGTCGCCATCTAGCAACTGCGTGTGCCGTCCGAGATTGTGGAGTGTGGATTCCAGCCGGTTGGCGATGGTGGATTTGCCCGAGCCTGACAGGCCGGTGAACCATAGAACACAGGGTTTCTGGTTCTTGAGACGTGCCCGAGCCGACTTATCGATATCTAGGGCCTGCGGAACGATGTTGGTGGCGCGCCGTAACCCGAATGCAATCGTACCAGCTGCAACGGTTCGCTTGTTGTACCGGTCGATCAAAATGAACGAACCGGTCTCTTGGCTTCCCTCGTAAGGGTCGAACGATACTAATCGGTCGAGGCTGATATTGCAGACACCGATATCGTTCGCTTCGAGGGTGCGGGCGGCAACGTGCTCCATCGTGTCGACATTGATCGCGTAGCGGAGGTCGGAAATCGAGGCACCGGTCGTCCGCGTTCCTACCTTGATCTCATAGGCCCGACCGGGGAGCAAAGCGTCTTCATCGAGCCAGAGCAATGTCGCGCGCAGCTGATCGCTGATTTCAGGAGGCGATTCCAAATCGGCCAGAACGTCCCCGCGACCTGCATCGATCTGATCGCTCAACGTAAGTGTGACCGCGTCGCCGGCACGCGCGAGCGGCAGGTCACCGTCCGAAGTGACGATGCGATCAATCCGGCATTTCCGTTCGGATGGCGAGATGACGATTTCCTGACCGGGCCGGACACTACCGGCAACTATCGTGCCGCTGTAGCCCCGGAAATCCGCCCCGGATCTGTTGATGCTCTGTACCGGCATGCGGAACGGCTTGTCCGCATCCGCCGCGCGAGGCTCCGCACCTTCAAGGATCGTAAGGACAGGCGGTCCTGAATACCACTTCATCCGTTCGCTCGGAGACGCCAAATTCTCTCCCTCCAGCGCGGATACGGGGACGCAGTGGATATTGGAGAACGCAAGAGGTTCTGTTATCCGCTTGAATGCGTCGGTAATCTCGCGGAAGTTGCCTTCCGCATAGCGGACAATATCCATCTTGTTGACCGCGAAGACGATATCGCGGATACCGAAGAGCGATGCGATATGCGCATGACGCAGGGTCTGCGTGAGAATACCTTTCCTGACGTCAACCAGCAGCAACGCGAGATCGCTAGTTGATGCGCCGGTTGCCATATTGCGCGTGTACTGTATGTGGCCTGGTGTATCGGCGACGATAAATCGGCGGCGCGGTGTCGCGAAATGCCGGTATGCAACATCGATTGTAATACCTTGTTCGCGCTCTGCCTGCAGGCCGTCGAGCAGGAGCGCGTAATCCGGTGCGTCGGTTGAGTCGCATTCAAGCGCGGCCAACTGATCCTCTGCAATCGATCCGGTCTCGAACAGGAGCCTACCGATCAGGGTGCTTTTGCCGTCGTCGACGCTGCCGCAGGTCAGCAATCTCAATATGCCTGAGGGCATTAGAAATAACCTTCCTGCTTCTTAAGTTCCATTGAGCCCGCCCCGTCGTGATCGATCGCGCGGCCCTGACGTTCAGAGAAACGTGCGTCTTTGAGTTCCGCGAGAATGTCCCGGACGCTGGCGGCGTCTGACTCAATCGCACCCGTTAAAGGATAGCAGCCGAGTGTCCGGAACCGCACCTTTCGCGAAACGGGCTTCTCTTCCGGCAGCAGCGGGAGGCGGTCGTCGTCGACTACTATCAACCGGCCGTCGCGCTCGACGACGGGGCGTTTCGCGGCGAAATAGAGGGGAACGACCTCGATCCCCTCGGCGTCGATGTATTCCCAGACATCACGCTCAGTCCAGTTGGATAAGGGAAACACCCGGAAACTCTCTCCCGGGCCGAGGCGGCAGTTGAAGAGGCTCCAAAGCTCGGGGCGCTGATTGCGCGGATCCCATTGGTGCTGTCCGTTCCGAAAGGAAAGTACCCGTTCTTTGGCGCGGGATTTTTCTTCATCGCGCCGTGCCCCGCCGAACGCAGCGTTGAATTTATGCGTGTCGAGGGCTTGCTTGAGTGCTTGTGTCTTCATTACGTCGGTGTGTACAGCCGATCCGTGTTCGATCGGGTTGATGCCGCGGTCGACCCCGTCCTGATTAATATGAACGATGAGGTCGAGGCCCACCATATCGACGAGCCGGTCCCGGAAGGCGATCATCTCCCTGAATTTCCAGGTCGTGTCGACATGCAATAGAGGGAACGGCGGTTTCGCTGGAAAGAAGGCCTTTATGGCGATGTGCAGAAGAACCGCCGAATCCTTGCCGATGGAATAGAGAAGGACCGGTTTCTCGGTCTCGGCCGCGATTTCGCGGAAGATATGAATGCTCTCCGCTTCCAGATCCCTCAGGTGCGGAGCAAGCGTGCGGGTCATGTCGGTCATTTTGTCGGTCGGATTGCCATGCTGGGAATAGGTATGACAGGCAATACGCTGGGCGCAAGCGCCGTCACAAAGTTGCGGTGACGACAAACTACGGGTTTACGGCGAAATAGGTGCCGTCTTCGAGGGCGGTTTGGGCTGTGTCCAAAATTTGTTGGATGCGGGCTTCGTCAAAGGTGCCGACTGCACGGGCGTATCCCGCGATGATCTGGGTGAAGCTCAGGAGGGGTCCCTTGGTATCGGTGGCTGCCATGATCTTCACGTAGACAGATGGAAAACTCTCTGCTTAGCGCGCTGGATCATCGAATACGCACTGTCGAAAACGTGTCCGTTATGGCTGGTATTATTCAGCAAAGTCGATTCTTCGGCTGTCTTGGCCGGCAGGGAAAGCGCGCTGTTGCCGCGACAATGACCTTTGCAGCGACGCTCTGTATCACATCTCTTGTGTTCTTCTGGATCGGGCTGCGGGAGAGCATACCTGTCGGTTTTCTCACGGCGCAGCGGAACATGGGATTGCTGTTCGCTGCAACCGGCGGAGCCACGTTGGAACTCACATGGCTCTATTTCTCCTGCCTTCAGTTCCCGGTCTATCTGTCGCCGGCTGTCCTGAAATGGATCCTGCGTCGTGACAGCGGAGGCTAGAGCTTGGCGAGGAAATCACCGTAAGCCTTGTTGACTATTCCCGGCTGGTCAAGGTTCACGCCATGCGCAGCGTCTGACACGACGAAGTGATCGGCGTCCGGGATACGGCTCGCCATATAATCGGAGCCCTGCAGGTAGTAGGTGTCTCCCGCACCAATGATGACCAAGGTTGGAACCGTGATTTTTGGCAGACTGTCGATGACTTTCGCATCGACCTGTGCTAGGATTCCGTGCGCCGCCATAGCCAGTTCTTCACTTGAACGTTGAAGGCTCACGGGCACTTCGGATGCGCCGTTGAGCGCTTTGTAGCCTTTCTCCAGAATCGTTTTGGCTCGGCCAGCCACGCGCTCGTTCCATTTGGCGCGGGAGTCGTCACTCCGATAGCCAGGCCCGCAGCCCTGCAAGATGAGCCCGCGCACGCGTTCCGGATGGAAGACATTGAAACGCATGGACATGAAACCGCCGAGAGAGTGGCCTGCGATTACCGCCGTCTCGACGTCGAGATGGTCAAGGATGGCTGACATGTCGGCGACGGTAATATCCTGGCCGTATGCCGCTTGATCGTCCGGACATTCCGTCCGCCCGTGGCCTCGCATGTCCCAGCGGATTAGGCGGTAGCTATCCTTGAAGGCGGTAACCTGACCGTCCCACATTCCGGTCGAGGCGACAAAGCCGTGCGTTAGCAGTATTGCAGGCCCTTCGCCATCGTCCTCGTAGTAGAGATTTGCGTCTCCTCGCGCGAGGTGCGGCATTGGTTGCTCCTTTTCGTTATCTAGCGGACAGGACGGCGCGAATACCCTCGGCGATACGCTCACGGTTCGGGAAGACATGATCTTCGAGCACCGGGCTATAGGGGATCGGCGTGTCCAAAGCGCAAACTCGGTGTGCAGGCGCTTTCATTGCCTTGAATGTCTCTGGGTCTTCTGTCGCAAGCGAGATTATTTCCGCGGACGCACCTGCCGTCGGTCCTGCCTCATCGGCGACCAACAGGCGGCCCGTCTTGCGCACCGAAGCGCGGATCGTATCACCATCCATCGGCGCCAATGTCCGCGGATCGACCACCTCGACGGAGACGCCCTCCTTGTCCATGGTCTCGGCGGCAGCCAAGGCTTCCTGAACCATCCAGGCGATGCCAACCACTGTGATGTCGATTCCCTCGCGCTTGATATCGGCCTTGCCGATGGGCACGACGTAATCCTCGTCCGGCACCTCACCTTCGAGGCCCATCAGACGATTCGATTCGAATGACATCACCGGATTGTCGTCGCGGATCGCGGCCTTTAAGAGGCCCTTCATGTCGTAAGGTGTGGACGGCAGGATAACCTTCAGTCCCGCGAGGTTCATGAACATAGAATAGGGACTTTGCGAATGTTGGGCCGCCAGCTTCGTGCCGCCGCCGACGGCTGCCCGGAAGGTGATCGGGAATTTCTGCTGGCCGCCGAACATATAGTGGATCTTGCAGGCCTGGTTAACGATCGGGTCCATCGCAACGAAACCGAACGTGACCTGGCGCCAATTCACTACCGGTCGGTATCCAGACCCGGCCGCACCGACTGCCATGCCGGTAAAGGTGTTCTCGGTGATCGGCGTCGTTCGGATGCGTACAGGACCAAATTCGTCGAGCAGTGATTCCGTCGCGTCGGTGCAAAATTCAAATACTGTGGGATCGCGCCGCATCTCTTCTGCGAGAGCCGCTGTACCGGCGTCGGAATAAGTGATTTTTGGCATTATGCGACCTCCCCACTGAAAACATCGTCGAGCGCTGCTTCCGGCTTCGGAAAGGCGCTCGCCTTCGCATAGGCGACTGCAGAGGAAATGCGGGCGAGTATCTCACGATCCATTTCTTCCCACTCCTCGTCCGTCAACTGGCCCTGCTGCTCCTTCAAGGCTTCGACCAGACGCGGGATTGGGTCGCGGGTCTTCCATTCTTCGACCTCGTTAGCTGGCCGAGGTTCCGCCTGACTCGGCCGTTCTGTGTGCCGGCCCCAACGATAGGTCTTGCATTCGATCAGTGTCGGTCCTTCGCCGGCGCGGGCCCGGGCGACCGCCGTTGTCGCTGCATCGTAGACGGCGGATATGTCATTCCCATCGACGATCACGCCCGGCATATCGTAGCCGAGTGCGCGTGTGGCGACATCCTCTTGGGCATGGGTCGCCGCGGCGGCCGTGTTGGCTGCGTAGCGGTTGTTCTCGCAGACGTAGAGCATCGGCAACTTCCAAGTTGCGGCGATATTCAACGATTCATGGAACGATCCGGCGTTGGAGGCACCGTCCCCGAAAAAGGAGACGGCGACGCGGCCCTTTCCGTCCATTTGTGCAGCAAGACCTGCGCCTGTCGCGATCGGGATGCCTCCCCCCACGATGCCATTTGCGCCCAGCATGCCGATATCGAAATCGGCGATATGCATGGAACCACCCTTGCCCTTGCAGTACCCAGTCTCGCGGCCATAGAGCTCCGCCATCATGCGGTCAAGGTCAGCGCCTTTGGCGATGCAGTGACCGTGACCCCGGTGCGTGCTGACAATCTGGTCCCCGTCTTCAAGCGCGGAACATACGCCTACGGCCACCGCCTCCTCGCCTATATACGAATGGACGACCCCGAAAATGTCACCCGCGAGATAGTCCTGCGTCGCGCGCTCCTCAAAACGACGAATGGTGTTCATCTGGCGCAGCATTTCGCGCTGCATTTCCGGACTCGGATGCATCGCCTTCTCCTCTTTCGTCAATCGTTGATGATAAATCTAGGCCGCGTCCAACGGGCTGTTCAATCCGAGTGACAGCTCCCGGTGGTCGCGGGTGATCTCGGCGAAGACGACGCGAAGCATTCTGGCGCGATCGCGCCCGAAGCGTTCCGTGATACGCTCCTCGTCGTCGGACGTGTTCATGGCGTCGCGCAACGGCTGATACATTGCCGATATGAGGCGATGACATTCCATCTCTTCGAACGGGATGTCCTGGGAGGCTGTCGGGGCACTCATATGGCCGTTGATAACGTCGGTCAGCCAGCGCCGGCGTTTCTTTAGATCGACGAAGTGGTGGCAAATGGTGATCAGGACCTCCAAGACGACTTCCGCTGCGTCGGGATCATGGTGAACCATTTCCCAGTTAAAGCTGTTGCCGTGTTGAGCTTTCAGGCGCGAGACACGCGTGCGACAGATTTCTACGTATTTATCCGCCGATTCCTCTCCCAACATCTGGGTCATGGCATTGACGAAACCAGGGATGACGCGTCGAGAGATATGTTTGCCAGGAACCGGGATCTGTTCGTCCGTCGGCAACAGGTGGACGAACGTGTTTACCATCAGACGTTCGAAGGGGTGATGCCGCTCCTGGTCCCAGCGCAAGCGTTCGACAGCGAATGTGTACTCGCGCCAGACTTCGTCGAAATAGTCGACCATATCGTTGCCCGGTTCCGACTTGAAACGCTGCAGCTCTTCGCGGATATCAACAGTTGACAGGTTTCCCCCCTGTGCATCGGCTCGCCGCAGAAGCCGGTCGAGGGCAAAATCAAGACCTCGATCAAAAAATTTCCGGAATTGGCCCGGACCGTATTCCGAACTGATATTTAAATCGTCGGGCATTGACCATTCGCTCCCACGCGTGTTTCTGCCACTAGCACCTTAGAAGGCATTTCTGCCTTGCGCGTCCGGGCGCGGTGACTACCTTTCCAACAAGGATAGTCTGTTCGCCGGGGCCTTGCCACCGTCGACAGTGTATTTGACCAGCCTATCTTTCCGGAGCCTTATGCAAACCCGATGACCAACCGCTTGACCATTACGCTGGCGCAGTTGAATCCCGTGGTCGGTGCTGTCAGCGGCAATATCGACAAAGTGCGGGATGCCCGGCGGCAGGCGGCCGAAGCCGGTGCCGACCTGATCGTCTGCAGCGAACTCGTTGTGTCCGGGTACCCGCCGGAAGATCTGGTGATGAAACCATTCTTTCTGGACAAGGTAGCGGCCGCGGTGACCGCGTTTGCGGCTGAAACCAGCGATGGCGGACCAGCAATCCTGTTGACGGCACCTTGGCGCGATGGCGAACGTACTTTCAATGCGGTCCTGTTGTTGGATGGGGGAGACGTTACGGCTGTTCGTTACAAGCATGACCTGCCGAATTACGGGGTCTTTGACGAGGTTCGCGTTTTTGACGCGGGACCGATGCCTGGACCGATGGATTTTCGAGGGGTTCGGATTGGCGTACCAATTTGCGAGGATATCTGGACACCGGATGTACCTGAATGTCTGGAAGAGTCCGGTGCGGAAATCCTGTTGGTGCCGAACGGATCGCCGTTCGATCTGGAGAAGACCGACCAGCGCCTGCAACATGCTGTGGCTCGGGTGACCGAGACGGGTTTGCCGCTGGCCTATGTAAATCAAGTGGGTGGCCAGGACGAACTGGTGTTCGACGGCGCATCTTTTGTGCTGAATGCCGACCGGTCGCTTGCGGTTCAAGCTCCGGATTGGAAAGAAGCGATTGTGACGACAGAGTGGCGTCGCGGCGATAACGATGTCTGGGTTTGCGAGGGCAGCCGTGTCGAAAGGCCGTCGGAGGGGTTTGAATCGGTCTATCAGGCGATGACGCTCGGGCTACATGATTATGTCGAGAAGAATGGCTTTCCAGGCGTGCTGATTGGTTTGTCCGGCGGTGTTGATTCGGCAATTACCGGGGCGGTTGCGGTTGACGCTCTCGGTCCGGAACGGGTCCGCTGCGTCATGATGCCGTCACCTTATACGAGCCGTGAGAGCTTAGAAGACGCTGTAGAAGCGGCGAAGTTGATGGGCGTGCAACTGGACGAGGTCGGTATTCAGCCGGCGATGACCGCCTTTGAGGGAATGCTGGAGCCGATCTTCGGAGATGCTACGGCGGATGTCACCGAAGAGAACATCCAGGCGCGTAGCCGCGGTCTGATCCTGATGGGGATTTCTAACAAGCTCGGCTACATGCTGCTGACGACCGGCAACAAGTCGGAGATGTCGGTCGGCTATGCGACCCTGTATGGCGATATGTGCGGCGGGTATTCGGTGCTCAAGGACGTTTACAAGACGACGGTCTTTGAACTCTGCCATTGGCGCAATCAACACAAGCCGGAAAACCTTATGGGACCGGCGGGTCGCGTGATACCCGAACGCATTATCACAAAACCACCCTCGGCGGAATTGCGCCCTGACCAGAAGGACGAAGACTCGCTCCCGCCCTACGATAAGCTCGATGATATCCTTCGCTGTCTGATTGAGGGCGAGATGGGCGTCGAAGATATCGTCTCGAGAGGCCATGCACCGGAGACCGTGCAACGGGTCTGGCACATGCTAGACCTGGCCGAATACAAGCGCCGTCAGGCGCCGCCCGGAGTGAAGATCACGCACCGCGCCTTTGGCCGCGAACGTCGGTACCCGATCACCAACAGCTTCCGGCGAATACTCTAGGACGTCACATCTGCAGCAAGAACGCGCCAGCGGTAACGCAGATAGCGGCCGGTGCGCGCGTACGAATTGACCCTTCGTGAAAAATGAGTGCGCTTAGCAAGATGCCGAATATTGCGCCCGTCTCCCGCAGGGCGGCAACAGCGGCGATCGGTGGCTCTGTCATTGGCTCAGAGCGCCAGCAGGCAGAGCACCACTGAAGTGAGCGCGGGGCCTCAGGCAGCTGTTGGTTGGAAAACCGCCGCAAGGCCCGGCGGTTGATGGCGATTGGTACCATCGGTATCGCCTTTAGGACGAAAAGCAAGAACGCATAGCCGTGGACCAATCCCGCATGGCGTGCACCGATCCCGTCGATAGTACAGTAGGCGGCGATAAAGCACGCGGCGCCAAGCGCGAAGCCGCTCGCCTGCACCGTCTCAGAAGTCTGTCGTCCGCCGATTATGGCAAGGCCGATTAATTGAACGCATAACGCGGTAATGCCGAAATATCTTGCGGTGCTGATCCCTCGCTGATTAGCAACTAGGTTACTATGGCAATGATCAAAGGGTCCGTGCCTCTGGCGATTGGATAGACCTGCGACTATCTCCGACGCTGTACGCGCGAACAAGAAACAGCTTGTAGCCGTATGAAGAACGACCGACGCCGCAAGGTATGGTCAGCTCTTCGGGCCTCTTAGTGGAATGAAGAAAAGTACAGGAGCGACCAGGACGGCGAGCAACAGGCTTATCTGCGTGACGCCAGTCAGACGGTCGGCCCGTGATTTAAGGATTGGATTTTGTCGGAAGCAGTGGATTTGTGAACGCTCTGCCGCTTGAAATCAGTCGATGTTGTTGGCATACCCTGCGACTTGATCACCCGATGATACTGATCCCCGGAACAACTGAAATGATCCTCCGTATTCACGACACATACCAGCGCACCAAGGTTGAGTTCGTGCCGCATGATGCGACGCATGTGCAGTTTTATGTCTGTGGACCGACGGTTTACGACTACGCGCATATCGGGAACGCGCGACCGATCGTCGTCTTCGACGTGCTATTTCGCTTGCTACAGCGGCTCTATCCGAAGGTGACCTATGTTCGTAACATCACGGACATCGACGACAAGATAAATGCGCGGTCGGCGGAGACGGGCGAGCCAATATCGGAGATTACCGCCCGGACAACCGCGCAGTTCCATGAGGATATTGTCGCTCTCAACGCCTTGCCGCCGACCGTGGAGCCGCGGGCGACCGATCATGTTGCTGAAATGATAGTGATGATCGAAGATCTCATCGCCAAAGGGCATGCTTATGCGGCGGACGGGCATGTCCTGTTTAACGTGCCGTCCTGGGATGAGTATGGCCGTCTGTCGCGGCACAGCCGAGATGAGCTGGTGGCCGGCGCGCGCGTCGACGTCGCGCCGTACAAGAAGGATGCTGCGGATTTCGTCCTCTGGAAGCCGTCGACGAAAAATCTGCCTGGATGGGACAGCCCTTGGGGATGGGGGCGCCCCGGCTGGCATATCGAATGCTCGGCGATGGCGTCGAAATATCTCGGCGACGTGTTCGATATCCATGGAGGTGGGCAGGATTTGATCTTCCCGCACCATGAGAACGAGATCGCCCAGTGCTTATGCGACAAGCCGTCAGAAGGCTTTTCGAAATACTGGATGCACAACGGCTATCTCATGTCCGAAGGCGAGAAAATGTCAAAATCGCTCGGCAACTTCTACACCATCAACGAATTGCTTCGGGAATATCCCGGCGAGGCAGTCCGTCTGTTGCTTTTGAAGACGCACTACCGCCAACCGCTCGACTTCACGAAGAGCGGCCTGGATGAGGCGAAGCGCGAGCTGGACCGTTTCTACGGCGCGTTACGAGGGTTGAATGTGCCGCGTGTTGAGGGTGATCCAGCGGATGCGGTTGTCGAACCATTGACGGATGACCTCAACACGCCGCTCGCACTGTCTGCGCTTCATGCGTCACTGCGTGATCTGAACAACGTCGCAGACCCGGACGCTCAGTCGGTGGCCGCACAATCTTTGATGCGCTCGGCGTCGGTCCTGGGTCTTATCGAACAAGACCCCGAAGACTGGTTCCGTTGGCGTCCGGCGAATGCAGGTGGTCTCGACGATGACGCGATTGAGGATCTCGTCCGCCAGCGGACGGGAGCACGTTCCGCGAAGGACTTCGCGACATCGGACCGCATCCGCGACGAATTGGCGGAAGCTGGGGTCGTTCTCGAGGACAAGCCCGACGGCACAATCTGGCGGCGGGGATAATCCCTGCCATCGTTCTGGAAGCCACAGCGGTTATCTGAAGCCCAACACAAAGCTCTGCATTACCGTTCTTCAGCCGGACAGCTGGTGCCTAGTTTGGACTCTGATAACTCGTGCTGAACCGGGTCCCGGATGACGCTTTGCGTCTCCGGCAAACAACACCAGGACGCCCACCAATCCACCGGCACAGTGATTGCCTTCAAGAGATAACAGACTAGGACAATTGCGCGAGCGTACAAACTACATGGCTGAGGTATTTTGAGCGCACATTCTATAAATGCGGTGGTCATGTTGTCGATGTAATATGCGTCGCCGCGATGAGGATGAGAGGTCTGCCATGTCCAATACGGATGTGCCGGAAGTATTTCGTCAATACATCTCGCGGAGCTCCTGGAGCCGCTGTCGGTGGATAGTAAACGGGCAATCACTGGTGTCGGCGTGCAAGTCATCGAGGCCGATATGCATTGTGTGAAATCTGCGAAGCGGGCGTCTCTGTGGGACCCGTTAGGCTGGCCCGACCTCAGCCGAATAGCGCCAATGGCGCAGATCCTTAAAGACCATACGCGCGGCAAAGTCGGCGACGGTAGTGTTGAAGCAATCCAAGATATCCTAAGCGAGAGCTACACAAAGCGGCTCTTCGAGCCTGGCTGGTAAACATTTTCGCGCAGGGAAGCATGGTGCTTGGCAGTTTTCGGAACAGACCGTTGGATTATTCTTCCGGCGGACCTTTCAGCTCGACGGTATTCCCCTCGGGGTCCCGAATGTAGATCGAGGGGCCGGTGCCGTCGGCACCATAGCGGCTTGAGGTCTTGGGCGCATTGACGCCATGCTCTTCTAGATGCTTACGGATCGCGCCCTCATCCCAAGGCTCAATACGCAGACAATAATGGTCTAGGTTGAGAGCATCGTCGCCCGGCGGCTGGCCGCCTCGTTTACCAAGCTCACCGTCCGTGTCGACAATGTCGATCAAAGAAGCGCCCGCCCGTAGTTGATACAGTCCGATCGTATCGATCGTACGCTCGACCTTGCAGCCGAGGACATCCTCGTAGAACCGAATTACCTCCTGCAGCTTGTTCGTCCGCAGAACCAGATGATCGAGGTTTTTGGGTGTAATAGGTTTCGTCATGATACGTACGCAGTGGTGGCTTTGTTATCCATTCAGGATGGTATTGGCGATTTTCTCTGATGTCATCAGGGTCGGGAAATTGGTGTTGGCACAGGGGACGCAGGGGAAGATCGACGCATCTACGACACGCAGACCTTGTGTCCCGTAAACCCGACCCTGGTTGTCGGTAACGGCCATGGGGTCATCCGGACGGCCCATCCGATTGGAACATGACGCGTGCCAGGTACCGGTAACGCTACGTTTCAGATATTCAGCCAGCGCCTCATCGTCGTTCATCAAGGTATCTACGGTGTCTCCCTCTGTGATAAAGGAGCCGATAAGCCACTGCCTGAACCACGACGGGCCGTCGAGAAGTTGTGCAAGGATACCCGTCAGAATCTTGTTCTTGGTGGTCACTGTACCGACCTTCCGGACCCGCTCGCTATAGGCAGACGGGAAGGGGTCGCGCGTGACGGCCTGCATGGCATCCGAAAGGAAAATGGCGATGACGCGGCGATAGCAATCCATCAGACGGTCGAGATCGCGTGCGTCGGAAAGCATGTTGAATTCGACTGTCGGCTCCGCGCGCCAGTCCGCAGAACTCAGCGTCAACTGGCCAGTCGAGTAAGTTTTATTGACCCAGGCAAGCATCGAACCGAGCCTGTCTCCGACTGCATGCCAAGCGGATTTCGCGACGACGGCCGCGAACATGTCGCCCGCCGGTGCGTCGTGCATATTCGATGAGTAGCGCCAGCCCAGATGGATATGCCGACGCGTCAGATCATTTAGCCGCGCATCCGGCTGCATCCAGGCGGACATCGCGGCGGCGGCATGTTCCATCAGGTTCTGCCCGACACCGGCCCGTTCGACGCGGACGTCAATTCCCATGTCGTGGAGATGTCCAACGGGACCGATGCCAGCTCGCAGTAGCATCGCAGGGGAATGGATCGCTCCGCTGCAGAGGATAACCTCGTTCGCCTTGAAAGTGTGTTCCTGGCCGCGCTTAGCGGCGACCACGCCGACTGCCTTGGTTCCTTCGAACAGGATCTCCTTGACCTGAGTCTCGGCTTCGATACGCAGGTTTTCGCGTTGGCGTGTTGCCGGATCGAGATAACCGATGGCCGCCGAGACGCGGCGGTCATAGAGGTTCGACATGGTCATTGGGAAATAGCCATCGCGAAAGGCGCCATTTTGATCTTTGAGATAGTCGACGCCCTGCGCCTCGAGCGCCTTGGCGACGCCGTGCACGTAGCTTGGCCACTGATCTGAGAAAATTCGTCTTACCGGGATACGGCCTTCCCGTCCGTGCCATTCGTCGTCGAAGTCAAGATCGCGCTCAACCTTTTTGAAATAGGGGAGGCAGGCATGCCAGGACCATCCTTCGGCGCCGAGCTCGCCCCACTCGTCGTAATCCGTCGGTGCGCCTCGGTTCGCGAGCTGGCCATTGATGCTGGAGCCACCGCCCATGACACGCGCCTGTTCATACTGCTTCGAGGGTGGGCGGGCGTTAGGGTCGTTGTGCGACTGAGGGCCGATGTGAACCCGAAGGCCGTTCCAGATGAATTTCGGATTGAAGTAAACCTTGCCCGGATAGCTATCGAGAATTTCCTCTGGCACCTGATTGTGCGGGGTATCGATACCCGCTTCGAGAAGCAGGACCTGGTTCGTGCTGTGGGACGACAGCCGATTGGCTTGAACGCTACCGGCGGAGCCGCCGCCGACGATGATGTAGTCAAAGGTAGTCATGCGGTCCTCGAACGGTTCAGGGGTTCAGCAGAGTAAGGCCAACGCGTTCCCGGGAGACGCCAATCTCCTCGGCAACCTTGGAGTAGACCGCATAATGCGGCTGTGTGCGATGTGCATCGAGGGCCGCTTGATCATCGTAAACCTCGAAAAAATACACCGTGTTCGGTTTGTCGTCAGGCACGAGGATGCGGAATTGCTGACAGCCGGGTTCGTCCTGCATGGAATGCTTGGCGTCGTGGTGCGCCGCTTCCATGAACTTGTTCATCGAACCTTTTGGGATAGTGAATTTCACAAGGATCGCTATAGCTGCCATATGTATTTCTCCCAATTTCGCGGTCGTTCATTACGTCGGACGGATTTCCGACAGTTTCGTTTGTGTCAATTCAGCCGAACTCCAAAGCGAGGCCTGATCTTTGGGCAAACGCCGGCTTTCGGGCGTCGTCAGCCAGAGGCGCAGCAGGAACCGGTCCTGTCCATTCGTGGCGTCATCCTTGTATTCTGTGCGCCCATGATAGGTCACGTGATTGTTCAGCATTTGTATATCGCCGGGTTCGATCACGTGCTCGAAACAAAGCTCTTCCGCCAGCGTGTTGATCATGTCGAGTGCTTCCTCCTGCAATGCGCTGAGACGCGGAACTTCCGGAAAGCTTTGGGCTTGCTTGATATAAGTGCGTGAGAGATCGCTTGTGAATGT
This sequence comes from Alphaproteobacteria bacterium UBA6544, assembly GCA_002434595.1. GTDB lineage: Bacteria > Pseudomonadota > Alphaproteobacteria > UBA8366 > UBA8366 > UBA6544. The sequence goes on from DJKK01000096.1 coordinate 17,699, forward strand.
TTCGCCCTGCATGGTGAAAACCGGCAGCATGTAGTAGGGTGCATCGGTGCCCACTTCGTCGCCGATGGAACTGCGGTAGAAGTCACCGAAGAGTGCTTCCGCCAGTTCGGGTCGACGGTCCAGCATGGCGTTGTAAACAGCAGTTGCGCTAACGATTCGACTGATCCCGCCCTCCGCCGCGCGTCGCAGGCAAAGCAGGGATACAACATCCGCACGGTCGTTGTGCCAGGCGAGCTGTTGCGGCGATTCCACACGTGGACCCCCGGTGTCTCGGATCTCACGCATTAATCCGCTTCCGCCGTTTTGGATCACCGGCGTTCCGACATGACTTCCGA
>DJKK01000228.1 GCA_002434595.1 Alphaproteobacteria bacterium UBA6544
CCGGCACCATGTAGCGAGTGCTTAGACTGGATCGTCGGCGAACTGGAGATCGGCGATCCGCGTATTCATCTTCCCTTTAGTAAGTGGTAGTGTAAGCCAGAGGGGCTGGCCGGTGACACCGGGCAATTGGTTGCGATGGACCCAACCGCGGCGTGGGAACTGAACGCAGTCAAAGATGCAGACGACGTCAGCTTCCGCAAAAAGGCGGAAATAACCGGCGTAAGGGATAAAATACGGTTGCATTACCGCGATCGTGGTCACGCGACACCATTTTTATTAAACAGTTCGCTGCTTAGTCTACTTTTGAAAAGCCGATCTTTACAGGAGCTACATTCGGTGGTTGACGCCGCTCCGTGCGCAATGAAACCTGAGCGTTGATGAAGGAGCCAATTGAAAATGCGCTGCACCAGGCCCTCGCGCACCTTAATGCGGGTGAAGATACGGCGGCAGCAAACCTATACCGCGACATACTCGGGCGTGTTCCGGACCATAGCGAGGCGTTACATTTACTCGGGCTTGCTGAACAACGCTTGGGCGAACTCGACGCCGCATTGCTGCATATCGCAAAGGCGGTTCAAATTGAGCCCGATGTCGGACTTTACCGACTGAATCTTGGTGTTTTGCTCTCTGAGTCGGGCCGCCCCTTAGATGCTCTAGCAATGCTGCGGTCTGTGCTGGAACAGGACGATTCCATGGTAGAGGCGCACTATGCGTTGGGGAATGCTTTGGCCGCTGTAGGTGACGTGACGGGCGCGTTGGCGAGTTTTCGGCGGTCGGCAGTGTTACAACCTGACCATTCGCAGGCATTGAACAATATTGGTCTGATCTTGCGTGAAATGGGTGAAATCGAAGAGGCGATCGATCATTTGGAACGTGCGGTCCAGACAACGTCGCCATTTCCACCTGCCTTTTCCAATCTTTGTGCCGCATACTCGGATGCGGGTCGACCGACGGAGGCGATTTTGGCGGGCCGCAACGCCGTGTCACAATCACCCGACGACGCGAATGCATACTACAATCTCGGAAATGCGCTTGCCGATTCGGAAGCTTCGAATGATGCGGTCGACAACTATCGCGAAGCCGTTCGTGTAGCGCCGGATTTTACCGATGCGTGGATCAATCTTGGCGTCGCCTATCTGAGTGATGACTACCCGGCGTCAGCGCTAGAGGCGCTCGATCGGGCGCTAGGTCTGGATCATCAATCTGCGGACGCGCATTGGAATAGGTCGCTGTCTTTACTGAAACTTGGTCGACTCGCAGAAGGGTGGCCCGGCTATGATTGGAGATGGAAAGCGGTACCCTGGCTGGATCGTCGCGAGTTCGATGCGCCTCAATGGCGGGGCGAAACTTTGAACGGACAGACCGTTTTGGTACATGCTGAGCAAGGATATGGCGACACCATTCAGTTCGTCCGCTATCTGCCGGAAATCGCGCGGCGCGGGGGTAGGGTTAAATTTGCCTGCCAACCGGCGCTCAAACGCTTGTTATCGTCACTTCCCGAAATGGAGAGTGTAACTGGTTACGGAGAGCCGGCCGGTGCGTTCGACTTCCACCTGCCAATTATGAGTTTGCCAGAGGCAATTAACTTGGAAGATCCGGCCACGGCGGCTCAAACAATTCCATATTTGTCGGCGCCAGAAGTGGATATCACGATTCCGTCGGTTGACGGTCGACCGAAAGTCGGCCTGGTATGGCGAGGGAGCCGCATAAACAAAAAGGGCATGTTCCGGTCTTGTCGCCTCGTCGACTTGGAGCCGCTGATAATGATGGAAGCTAACCAATTTTACGCGTTGCAGCCCGATGTCGAAGAGGCAGAGCGTGCTTTACTATCCCGCTACGGCGTGGTCGATCTATCGTCCCAAATCGCCGATTTCGCTGATAGCGCGGCGCTCACCGCGACGATGGACTTGGTCATTTCGGTCGATACGGCTCAAGCTCACCTTGCGGGGGCGCTTGGAAGGCCCGTATGGACGCTGCTAGCCAAAGGGGCTGACTGGCGCTGGTTTATCGATCGCGACGATAGCCCTTGGTACCCCACGATGCGCTTGTTTCGTCAGGAGACGCGGGGCGATTGGCGCTCACTGTTTGCATGTGTCGCGAAGGCGTTGCCTGCCGCCTTGCCGTCATTGAGATGAAACCGCTGCGGTGACAGTACGTCGGCGGGCAGGTAGTCTGAACGGAAATGCAATTTGGGACCGCTTGAACAAGATGACGCCTACGATCCCATTGATGAGGCCAAAGTTACCCGACCGGGAAGCGCTTGAACCATATCTTGTGGAAATTGATAAGAACCGCTGGTACAGCAACTCTGGTCCGCTGGAGCGGCGGTTCCAAGCCCGTCTCGCGGAGTACTTCGATATTGATTCGCGTCAGCTGGTCTGCGTTTCTAATGGGACGCAGGCGCTTAGTATTTCACTGAAAACCGTTTCGAGGTCCCCCGTCGGTTACTGTTTGTTGCCTTCGTTTACGTTTGCGGCGACACCACATGCCGCTGTCGGCGCTGGTTTGGAGCCGTATTTTTTGGACGTCGACAAAGAAAATTGGGCACTCAATCCAAAAACGGTGGAAGCGGCATTAAAAGATCTCGATGTCCCGGTGGCGGCAGTGATGCCGGTCGCACCGTTCGGGGCACCTTTCAATATTGAAGAATGGGATGAATTCCAACGTGTCACGGGTGTTCCGGTAGTCATAGATGCGGCTGCCGGGTTCGATACGGCTTCGGCCGGGCTGTCTCCCGTAATGATCAGTCTGCATGCGACCAAAGCGATGGGTATTGGCGAGGGTGGCCTAATTCTTTGCCGGGACAATAATTTGGCCGAACAGATCCGTGCAGCGCGCAATTTCGGGTTTCTGGGCGAGCGTGTCGCGGAAATTCCGGGTATGAACGCAAAACTAAGCGAATATGGTGCTGCCGTCGGCCTGGCGGCGCTCGATGGCTGGTCTGAGAGTAGGGCGCAGTTGTGCCAAATCGCCACTGACTATCTCGATGTATTTGAGGGGATAGATCGTTTGCGATTTGCACCAGGATTTGATCGTAACAATGCAGTGACGACTTGCAATGTCGCCTTCCAGGACCCGGTCGCCTCGCAAATCATTGATGCGCTGCGGGAAGAGGGCATTGAAACACGGCGCTGGTGGAATAGAGGGTGTCACCGAGAACCGGTGTTCGCGGGCTGCCAGCGAACATCGTTGGATTCTACGGAATATCTCGCCGACCGGGTGGTTGGCTTGCCGTTCCACATCGATCTTGGTAAGTCCGAAATTGAGCGAATCCGCGACGCGGTTATGCATGTCATAGCTCGGTAAGAGTTGCCCGATTTGGCAATTGTTACCGGGTAATTAGTGTTTCTCACGGGTTTTGCGGAATTACGCCAATTAATAAAATATATTTATTACAATAGGTTATGTAATTTTGGTGCGTTGGCATCGGCGTTGCCATTCTCCTTACTGACTTTTCGTGTCCGATCAGAGAATCGACAAATAAACGATTCAATCGAGCGGCACGGAGCCAGGAAGCCAAGTAAGCCAGAAAGGAGTTGGTGGGATGGCAGATAAGATTAGCTTGACACAGGCGGTTCGGGGAAACCTGCTATCGCTGCAAAGGACATCAACTTCGATCGATCAAACGCAGACACGGTTGTCGACGGGCCTCAGGGTAAGTTCTGCTATCGATGACGCCGCAGCGTTCTTCACCGCACGTGCATTCGATAACCGGGCGTCTGACCTCGAAAGCCTTAAGAGTAATATTGACCTCGCGATCAGCACAATCCAGGCAGGGATCGATGGTATAGATTCTATTTCGGACCTCGTTCAGCAGGCGAAAGGTATCGCGAGTGCTGCCAAGGCGACAGGGGATACGAACGAACGTTCGACTTTGGCGGTGCAGTTTAACGAGCTGCTATCGCAGGTCAATTCTATCGCCAACGACTCAACATTCAACGGCCTGAACCTTCTGCAGGCGACCCCGGATAATCTCGCGGTAGAGTTTAATGAGGACAACACCTCAAACCTGACTATCACTGGTCTCGATGTGACAACTGCGACTTCAGGCATCAATATCGCCGTAGCCGCCAACAACTTCGGTCTCAATGCCAATATCGACACTGCCCTTACGGCAATATCCAGTGCTCTCACGACCCTGCGGTCGAACGCTTCGACACTGGGTTCAAATAATACGATCCTTACTACCCGCCTCGACTTCACGAAGAATTTGGTGAACACGCTTGAAACCGGCTCAGGCAAGCTAACGTTAGCCGACCTTAATGAGGAAAGTGCAAATCTGCTCGCGCTGCAGACACGTCAGCAGCTCGGACTGAACTCGCTCGCACTAGCATCGCAAAGCGAGAGAGCCATTCTCAGTCTCTTCGGTTAAGTCGAAACAAGCGCGGGCTCGGTTGGACTTTTTTGCCGCCACCCGGCAGTTATTGCCTAGGCGGCGGCAAAAAATGCCGAGATAGCTACTTTTGGTAATGGCTTGGCCTCTCGGGAGATTGCTAACGGCCTCTCAGGAGATTGCTGATGCCGCAGAGTTCCAAGGCACATTTTGTTTGGCATGGCCGTTGCTTCTAATCAGACGGTTGCGATTGGATCGATAGAATGTCGATAAGATCGTAGCCGTTAAAAAACGATCGCAGAAGGTGATCGTATCCATGTGTCCTAGAAGAGGAGTAATCACATGTCAGATCCTATCAATTTATCACAATCGGTTAGCACAAACTTACTAACTCTCCAGAGAACTTCTGGAAATATAGCATCTACCCAAACTCGTCTGTCGACGGGCTTGAGGGTCAACTCTGCACTCGACAACGCGGCAGCGTTTTTCACTGCTAAGGCTTTGAACGACACCGCACAAGACTTTGACGATCTAAAGTCGAGTATTGACTTGGCGATTAGTACTATTCAGACCGCTATCGATGGTATCGATGCGATCTCTGAATTGGTCAACCAGGCCAAGGGTCTCGCAAGTAACGCCAAAGCGACTGGTGATACTAACGAGCGTTCGACCCTGGCAGTGCAGTTCAACGAGCTGCTTAAACAGATCAATACCATCGCCAACGATTCCAGTTTTAACGGTACAAACCTCTTGCAGGCCACACCGGATAATCTGGCGGTCGAATTTAATACTGATAATACTAGCAACCTGACGATCACAGGTCTCGATTCGACGACCGCGACGTCGGGTATCAATATTGCCGTTGCGGCCAACAACTTCGGTCTCAACGCCAATATAGACACTGCCCTTACGGCAATATCTAGTGCTCTCACAACCCTGCGGTCGAACGCTTCGACTATGGGTTCAAATAATACGATCCTTACAACGCGGTTGAACTTTACGGACGATCTCGTGAATACGCTCGAAGGCGGTAATGGGAAATTAACTCTGGCCGACTTGAACGAGGAAAGTGCAAACCTGCTGGCTCTTCAGACCCGTCAGCAGTTGGGTATTAACTCCTTGGCCCTTGCCGCACAGAGCGAGCGGTCAATACTGGCGCTATTCGGTTAATACCTCTTCGGGTTCGTTGGAACCCAAGGCGGGGGCTTCGGCCCCCGCCTTTTCTTTATCATACTGTTTTGCAAGGCTATCGCCCAAATTCACGTTTCATGTTATAAAGCGTCAATATATCAGCTTCTCAGGCCCGGCTTCCGCTCGGGCGAATTTCCCGACGGTGCGACATGCCTCTTAAACTAATCCTTAAACCGGGCGAAAAAGTCGTAATCAATCAGGCTGTGGTCTTGAATGGTGGCGACAAGACCGAACTGATTCTTCAGAACAAAGCAAGTGTTCTGAGAGAACGTGACATCATGACTGAAGAAAAAGCGGATAGTCCTGCAAAAAGAATATATTTCGCAGTACAAATGATGTATATGTTTTCCGATAAAGAACGCCAGTATCAAGGAAACTTTAACGAACTCGTAAGTTCTTTTATAGAAGCCGTACCTAGTTCGACTCCGATTTTACTTGATATTGGCCGGAAAGTTATTGAAGGTAATCTTTATGGTGCAATGAAAGGTTGCAAGAAGCTCATGCGCTATGAAGAAGAGGTGCTAAAGCATGTCACCCAGTAGCGACCCCTACCGCTCATCGCAAAAGCTCGGCGCCGGCCCTCGGCAGACCGAGGCGCGTGCGTTGATGGAGACCGCAAGGGCCCTGGCGGACGCGCGGGACAATGTGGACGATATCACCGCGTATCGTGCGGCATTGCGGCTCAATTGGCGGCTTTGGACGATTTTTCAGTCGGATGTGTCCGCAGCTGAAAACCCACTGCCCGACGATATCAAACAGAATATCCTAAATTTGAGTGTCTTTATCGATAAGCATACGGTTGATGCACTTGCGAACCCGGAAGGTCGCAAACTGAAAGTGTTGATTGATATCAACCGCAATATCGCGAGCGGACTAATGACGAGTCCAGAAGGTGGTGGGGATGACGCAACACCGGCACCACGTCAGTCGCAGAGCGATGACGGCAGCGTCATAGCCTGATTTCTTAGCACGCTAATCGAGCGATGCGACTTTTATGGTCGAGGCTGCTTCACCTCGACCGAAGCGCCGCCACATTTCTGCATACGCACTTTCCAGATCTCGCGTGATCGACACGGTATCGAATAGGGCGCAGTTACCGCGATTGCGTTCAATTTTGCTTCGGATTTCCGACAGTTCGTCCGGGTGTGTCGCGAGATGAAGGGCGCGTTCGGCGTATTGATCGGGGGATTGGGTTACGAGTTCAGGAACGCCGGCGGCAGTCAGCAGACTGGCCGAGACACGCGACGCGAAATGCCGCCCTTGCATCGCGACGACGGGAAGACCTGCCCATAATGCGTCGCTGGTTGTAGTGTGACCGTTGTAAAAATGTGTGTCGAGCCCAAGATCCGCGCAGGCCATACGCGCCAGATGTTCCGCACGAGGCAACATTTCGGCAAAAACGAGCCGTTCGGCGGCGACGCCGGATTTAGCCGCAAACTGCGTTAGGTTTTTGACAGCACGTGAATTATTTTGAAGTATCCAGAGACAACTATTCGGTATGGATTTAAGTAATTTCATCCAAATTTCAAAAAATTTCTGATCTATTTTTATAGGATTGTTAAAAGAGCAGAAAATAAATTCAAAATTATTTAAAATATTTCTATATAAGTTTGCATCCGCTTGAGGTATTTTTTGTGTGTTATCGTTCGATTGATACGCATTTGGCAAGTAAACAAGCGTTTCTCCAAAGTATTTCGACGTTTCGGGCGGAGCAACTATCGCGTCGACTATAGTGTAGTCGAAGAAGTCGCTGCCGGTCGTGCCAGGAAACCCGAGATACGTGACCTGCACAGGCGCTGGCCGCATCGCGCAGATGCCGAGCCGATTCTTACGTGTGTAGCCCATCAGGTCGACGAGAATATCAATTTCATCCGCCTTGATCAGATCGGCAGTCGACGTATCACTGATCTCGCGAATGTTGATGAAGGCATCGCAGGCGCGGCGAATGTCTTCGCGATAGCTGCTCGGTATATCTGGGGCGTGCGAATAGGCTCGGATCTCAAAGGTTTCGCGGTCGTGCGTTCGGAAGACGCCCCGCATGAGATGGCCGATCGCATGGTCGTGCAGATCACCGCTTAGATATCCAATGCGGATTTTCCGGTGTGCCGTGACCGCGCGACTGACGTCTTGGAGCGCCAGAGCGTCGGCAACACTCTCTTGCAAGTGGGTGCTCCATGAGCGCGCGACACGGTAATTCACCTGGGGGACATCGACCCGGTGAACATTGTCGAAAGGCGGTTCCGGTGCCGTGTCACCCCGTTTTAGGGCGGCCTCGTTCAGTTGATCGATGTTTTGCGAAAGCTGATCGAGTTCGTCACCCCATTCGCAGGTAACGCGCAGAAGCGGATAGAGACCGGCGCTTGCGATATTATCCTCAGGCTGTGCCTCCAGCGATTGACGAAACCGTATGATTGCCTCGCCGATACGCCCAGCATCCGCATGGATTGCCCCAAGGCGGTTTAGCACATCCGGACCGGGTGCAATGACGACTAAGCGCTCGAGATAGGGCAAGGCCTCCTCCGCGCGGTCGGATTCGAAGAGAAGGTCGCAGAGCATCGAAAGCTTGTTATGATCTGATTCATACTGCTCGATTGACGCGCACAGAAAGGCAATTGCGTCGTCTTGTAAGCCGAGTTGGATACTGGCGATACCGGCAAGATAATTTGCGAAGAAGATATGGGGTGCCTGATCAAGGATGTCGCGGCAGAGGGCGAGGCAGGACGACCAGTCCCCAGTTTTCGCATGGCGTGACGCTTCTTGAAGCGTTGCGATCAACGCCTCATCGTTTTCAGATTCTTTCGTCATGCGACGAATTCGCTTCCACCATCGCGGCACGCACTCAGACGGTCGGCGACGGCCTCCGTCAGTCCCTTCCAATCGCCGGGTGTGCCTTGGCGAAAAAGGCACATTGTCGGATACCAGGGTGAATTATCGCGTGATGCAAGGAAGCGCCAATCCGCATGGTGACCCAACATTACCCATACGGGCTTACCGAGCGCGCCCGCCAGATGCGCGGTTGCGGTGTCCACCGTAATGACGAGATCCATCAAATTAATGGCGGCGGCCGTATCCGCGAAGTCGGCACAGTAGGAACCAAGGTCCACCGTAGTTTCTGGAATGTCGTCACGGGCAAGGCCAACCTGCAGGCTCACAAACTGAAGCCCATCGACTGATAGAATCGGTTCCAAAGATTCCGTGGGGCAACTGCGCATTACGTCGTCCCGGCGTTCTGGGTTGCCGAGCCAGACCAAGCCGACATTGAATTTTTTATATTGAAGTTGCTTAATAAACGCGCGTGAAGTCGAACGGTTGACGGCGAGATAGGGAATGTCGGCCGGAACAGTTTCGAGTGTCGTACCCATTAGATGCGGCAGGCTGAGCAAGGGAACGCAATAGTCGGTCTCGGGTAGGGTCTCCTTGCGGGCGATGACGTTCTGTACCCCGCCAACAGACTTGCAAAGGTCAACCAGTGCGCGCTGGCACTCGAAGTGAACTTCCGCGCCCATTGCGGCGAGGCGTGGCAGAAAGCGACAGAACTGAAGGGTGTCGCCAAAGCCCTGTTCAGCAAACACTAGAATGCGTTTTCCCGCTAGCGGTTCTCCCCGCCACGGCGGGGCCGTGAAATCGCGTCGGTGCGCGGTGAAGGTGGCGGCGTCCCAACGGGCCTCGTAATTCGCCCAACCTTCCCGGTATTTGCCCTGTGCCAGTTGACAGATGCCGAGGCTCATACGCAGGTCGGCATTCTCGGGTGCCTGCTCCAATGCCTTTACATAGGTTGCTTCGGACTGCTCAAACTGGTTGAGATTAAGCAGTGCCAGTCCGAGGTTGCCGGCAGCATGTACATGGTTCGGATCGCAGGCGATGGCCTCTTGGTAACGATCGGCCGCTTGCGGAATATCGCCCTGTTCGCGCAGGACGTTCCCGAGATTGATTAGAGCTTCCGGCCAGGCGGGTCTCGCGGCAATGGCTTTCTCAAGGGCCGCGCATGCCTGGTCGAGGCGGCCCTCCGCCTCGAGCGCCACAGCGAAATTGTTCAGGATCTCGACGTTGTCAGGTGTCAACTCAAGCGCGTCGCTGAACGCGTCTATAGCCGCCGGATAGTCGCGTGCGTCACACAGTGCCAGACCTAGATTGTTGAGTGCCTCTGGAAAGTCGGGCCGCAGTTCAATTGCCTTGCGGGCCGACGCAATGGCATCTGATACACGCGCTGCGCGGCGATATGCTGCGGACAGATTAGCCAACGCATCATGAGCTTTGGGCTGACGGTCGACGCTGAATTCGTAGTTTTCGATAGCTGCGCCGATGTCGCCTAACTGCGATTGGACATTGGCAAGATGGAACCGTACGGCGGGGTCGTCCGGCTGAAGGGACGCGGCACGCTCGAGTAAAGCGCGAGCATTTGAAACACGGCCGAGCGCGAGCAAGACAGCGCCAAGATCGCGATTGTAAGCCGCATTGTCGGGTGACCGGGCCTGTGCCTCGCCAAGGTAGTCAGCTGCGTGCTGCAGCTCGCCCGCCTTTTGTGCCGCCAATCCACGCAAGTGCCACGCCTGCGGGATGTCCGACATCGCGTCGAGTACCTGTCTCAGGATTTCTTCAGTACGGGAAAGGTCACCATCCTCGAACGACTGCAATGCTGTTGAGAGTATGTCGCCGAGCGGCCCGACGAGGGGAGCGTCTGCGCGCCTTGGCGCGGTCATGCCGGGAAAACTCGCGATATCGCGCAGATTCCGGCTAATTTATCCGGGAGATCGAGGCCCACTGTCAATCGAAGGAATGCGCTAACGCAGGAAGTTCGAGAGCGACAGCGTCTGGATACGGGCAATTGTCGTGAACGAAGCTTCGAGCTGGATCTGCTCGAAATTAAGCGATGCCAATGCTTCCGCCGTGTCCACATTCTCGATCTGTGCAATCGAATCTTGGGCGAACTTCAAGAAATCATTGTGCTTGCCCTTAATACTGTCCAGCACGACCCGGTTTAGACCAATATCTGCCCGCAGGTCGGCGAGCGTGTTGTCGGTCCCGTTATCGTCGATGGCGTCGGTCAATTCAGCCATGGCGGCCTTGATAAAGGTCACCTCGTCGTTATTAATCGGATCGCTAAAGGTGTGGGCGGCCACGTTATCGAGAGCGCGGATGACCTGTTCGAACGCAGTCTCACTGGCCCTGATACCATAAGATACGCTGAATTTCTCGTCGATTCTTGTAGACTGAGTGACGGTGTCGCCTTGGTAGTAGCCGGTGTCTGCGCCCGATTCAAAAGTTGGGTTTCGAGGACTTGTAATGGTTGGCGCGGTGTAACCATTTGCTGGATCAAGATCGACCGGTCTTGTGTTCGTGGCACCACCGGCGAATAGAAAGCGACTGTCATCCTTCGTATTGAGCAATTCGACAATCTGATCGCGAGCGGCCTCCATCAACTCCGGTATCTGCAGGTTTGAGGCGGCGCTGCCGTTCATTGCGCCGGCAAGGTCGGTCCTAGCTTTCCGGGCGACTTTCTCAATCTGGTCCATCGCAAAGGTCATCAAATCGAGGCGCTTCTCTGTGATGATGATATTCTCGATAAACTGTTCGGCCTGTTTGAGATCGCTTTTGAGATTGACAAGCCGACCAGCATTTTCGGCGACGCCGGAGAAACGTTGCGTATGTTTTCCCGACGCGATCTGGACCTGCAGGTCATTGACATTGCGTTGCGTCCGCAAGGCAGCTGAGGTGATCACTTGCTGTTGGGCGAGGGAGGCTACTCTTGTCATGGTTTGCTAACTCCTATCGCACCGCGTCGATCAATTCCTGAAGCATGTCTGCTGTCACAGTGATGATCCGTGCCGCGGCATTAAATGATTGCTCTAGGACGACGAGATTGGCGAGTTCTTCGTCTAAGTTTACTCCAGAAATTGAAGATGCGCGGAACTCCAGAGTCTCGGTGAACTGCGTCGTAAACTCGAGTTCGATCCGTGCGTCATTTGTCTGTGAAGCCTGTAACCCAAGCATCTGGGATGCATACTCACCAAGTGTTGTGGCAACACCTGAAATCCCGCCCGATGACCCGAAAGTAATGGAGGTGCCAAATATGCCAGCTAACTCAGCCGCTGCTGTCGCGTCACCGGGAGATATGCCAGTGGTTGTGCTGACGGTGCCGTGTGCGAGCCGCGACGGGTCGCTGACGATGTTGGAATTCACCTGAACCCGGCCGGAGAGTGCACGATTGTCTGTCGTCATGCCGATCTGGGTTAGGAGCGTACTGCTGTCGGCGATCCGGAAATTATTCCCATCAGAGTCTGAGATGATTAGACGGCGCCCTGAGCCATCGTTGGCGACAGTCGCGGAGATATTGGCGTTCGTAAGATCCGCATTCGCCGTAATATTCGTGGCGATTGTATCCAAAGATTGCCCGGTTGTGTATGCCACAGTGACTGGTGAATTCGTGAAGTTTCCGGTGAATGTAAGGTTGCCTGCAAGGCCGAGTGCTGTCGTGCTGTTCGTCTGTTGTGCAGATGCGAAGGAATTGTAGTCGCTCGAATTGTCTTCCTGAACGATCAGGTCGTTCATGCCAAAGAAATGAGAGAAATTCCGAGTTTCACCTTCGACGATTGTATAAGAGCTCGTGTTATTTGCTATGGCGACCCCATTGGCCGTGCTGTCTGCACTGATAACCAGTTTCCCGTTGCCGTCTATTGATGCGCTGGCATTGGTCATTGCATCGATGGCTGTGACGACTTCGCCGACGGTATCAACGCTAGCGGCGCCAAGGTTCGCAATATTTAGTGTCTCGACAACAGCGCCCGTGGTCCGATTGATCACGACGATGTTGACTGCACCGGTTCCAGAAACGAGGTCACCTGATGCGAATGTCTGTGAGCCAGTCAGGCTGTTCGGGGGGGGGGATGCCGTTCCATCGTTATGTGCGGCGTTGAGCTGCACTGTCAGTTTTTGAACGAGCGTATCAAGCTCTGACTGCAGATTTGGCAGCACAGTGTCGCGAAGGTCGACGAGACCCTTCAGACGGCCGGTCGTAATTTCTGTCGTAATATCGTTGGTGCCGCTACTTGTGTCCGGCGTACCTAGGAAGACGCCGGTAATGCCGCCGGGATACCCCGAATCCGTTGGTGCGAGGTAGCCAAGAGTGGAACTCATTTGCACTGCAGATACGTGCGTGACGGTCTCAACGACAGCGCCACTGATCAGGTTGCGGCCGGTATTGGTCAGTATTGTCAGCAAACTGTTTGAATCTTCAATTATTCGTAGATCCATTTGCTCGGCGAGCTTGTTTACTGCTCGATCGCGCTCATCGCGTTCTTCGCCGCTCGGTTGATTGAGGTTTTCAGCCCGCGAGACACGGGTGTTAAGGTCGCTGATGATATTCAGCTGGTTCTGAATATCGGTTGCGGCCCGGCTGATTTCCTGATCTGCCCGGAGACGTAAATTTTGGACGGAGTCGGTAAGGTCTTGAATCTCTAGAACGGCCTTACGTAGCTCGTTGACGGCATTGAAGGCAGACGCGTTTGATTCCGGCGTGGTCGCAAAGGCTTCGAGTGTGTCGCGGACAGTAGAGAGCGCATTTGTAAGCGAGCGGTCGTTCTCGGGTGAACTGAACAGTGATTCAATTTGGCTGAGAAATTCTTCTCGAACGTCGAGATTGCCGATAATCGCCTGTTGGTCGCGTATTTCCTTGATTAGGAATTCGTCAACGACCCGGTCCACATTAGCGACGTTGACACCAGCGCCCGTGCCGTTGACGGTACGGGTCGTGAAGGTGACGTCCTTGCGCGAATATCCTTCAGTATTCACATTGGTGATGTTTTGGGATGTGGTCTGCAGGGCGGTCTGGGTCGCTGAGAGGCCGCTAAGTGCCGTTCTGAGCGCGAGGGTCAGTGTCATGCTACATCCCTCACAACTGCTGGTTTAAGGTCATCGCCGCGACCGACATCTTAGAGCGGCGGTTGGGATAGGGGACCGTTCCGCTTGCGCCGTAGCCGTTCGGTCGTGTCTCCTGACGCGTGGCAAGCTGGGCGATCTTGTGGACCATGCGGGTGTTCATCTCGAGTGCCGCCTTCAGCGCGCGAGCATTGCGCTGTGCGGAGCGATCGAACGCTTCGCTGGCGTTGCGTAAGCGGTCCCGGACCTCCGGCGCCACGGCATTGAAGGCAACAGCGTCCTGGATTGCTTCACGCATCCGCAGTTCGTAAAGGCCGGAAAGCGACGTTTTTTCCTGTTGGAGAGCGCCGATTTCCTTGACACGCAGTTCCTGCAGAAGCGCGTTCTCTTGGTCGATCACCGCGGTTAGAGATTCCGTAACATCGATAAGTTCGCTGGCGCGTGCGGTCGGATCCATGGCTTAGCCCCCATGTATTTCTTGCATTTTGAGCAGCTGTTCGCGGACGGCGTCTGCTATGCCAAATTCGCCTCGCCGGGCGGCTTCCTTTCCGTATTCCTGGACAAGGACCGACCGGAAAACTTTCTCGCCATGGCCGCCGCCGAAAGGGCCATCAGTCTTAACACCGGACATCATCGACTCCATCATCATGGAAACAAAGAAAGCCTCGAAGTCCTGCGCGACGGCGTCAATCTGGGCGTTACTCATTTGGCGGGCCGCTTTCTTGGAGTTGCCCGCGTGATTAGATGGTGTTTGCGATGCTTGGTAACTTTGAAGAGCTTGGTCGACAAATGCAGTACTATCCATCACAGCACCTCGATGTCGGCTTGCATCGCGCCGGACGCCTTGATGGCTTGCAAGATGGTGATCATGTCGCGGGGCCCGATGCCGAGTGCATTCAAACCATTGACTAGCTCCTGCAAGGTCACACCATCTGGGAGCACGGCAAACTTGCGGTCCTCGCCTTCATCTACCTCTACCGCGGTTCGGTCGACCGTCGTCGTCGTACCTGTATTGGAGAACGGTGTTGGCTGCGAGACCTGCTGGCTCTCTGTGATCCGGATTGTTAGGTTGCCTTGAGCAATGGCGACGGTGCTGATTCGCACATTTTCTCCCATCACGATTATACCGGACTGCTCGTCGATAATAACTTTTGCGATCTGGTCCGGCAGAACCTGTAGCTGTTCGATATCGGTCAACAGTTCGACCAGTTCGTTCTTATAGGTCTTCGGTATATCGAGGACGACAGTAGCATTGTCGGATGCTTTGGCAGTTGGCAGCCCGACGAATGCGTTAATCGCCCGGGCGATG
>DJKK01000150.1:0-6456 GCA_002434595.1 Alphaproteobacteria bacterium UBA6544
TTGAGCGAATTTGCGAAGGCATCGGTCACATATAGAAATCCGAGCCGATGTTCCGTACCGATTGATTGCAACTCGCGGATAATCGCGCCTGCCGCTTCCTGCCAGCTTGGGCCATTGGCGTGGGCGACGATAAACTTGCCTTGATCCGTCACTTCCGGTCCTTTCCCAGGGCGTCTAGGACGAACGGCAGCATACGTTCGGTGATGATGGCAACCCCTTTTGCGTTCGGATGCAGTCCGTCCGCCTGATTGAGCGCTGGGTCAGCCGCAACGCCATCCAGGAAAAATGGGTAGAAATACACGGCTTGCCAGCGCGCAATTTCCGGGAACAGCGCATCGAAGCGTTTCGCGTATTCGTCACCGAGATTGCGCGGTGCTTTCATACCGGTCAGGAGAATGGTGCTGCCTGTCGCCTTTAGTTTCTCGACAATCTTTTCGAGATTCTGTCGTGTCAAATCAGGGTCTACCGCCCGCAGCGCGTCGTTGGCGCCCAGCTCGACGATGGCCAGATCGTATTTTTCTCCCATCAGCCAATCTAGTCGCTGTAACGCGCCGCTCGTGGTGTCACCTGAGACGCCGGCATTAACAATTTCGGAGGCAACCCCCGCGTCGCGCAGACGTCGCGATAACTGCGATGGAAATGAATCCGACTGGGAAAGTCCGTATCCCGCGGTCAGGCTGTCGCCCAAGGCCAATATTCGGACCTGTTCCGGTCCGGCCGTTGTCGGTACGGCGAACAAAAGGCAAGAAAACACTCCCAGCGTGGCCCGGCCAAGTGCGCGCCAGGCGTTGAATCGGCGGTACGCCTCGCCATATGGACAAAAGGTCTCCTCGGCGGTCGGAAGCGGTGCAAACATGAATTCTTTTTCTGCGGCGGATCCGATGGTCCGGCTCCAGGACGTGCAGCTTACACTTAAGAGCGATGCCGGTGAGGTCAACATCCTGCGAGGTATAGACCTATCGGTTGATAGGGGCGAAACCGTCGGCGTTGTCGGCCCGTCCGGGTCCGGGAAGACTTCAATGATCATGACCATTGCTGGGCTGGAGCAAATCACCGGTGGGCAGATTTGGGTTGCTGGCCGTGAGATCTCGGCACTTGATGAAGATGGTCTCGCAATATTCCGACGGGACGAGGTCGGCGTGGTTTTCCAGTCTTTCCATCTGATTCCGACAATGAATGCCCGCGAGAATGTCGCGGTACCGATGGAACTTGCCGGCCGGCGAGACGCCTTTGAGCGGGCTGAAGCGGCGCTTGAGGCGGTAGGGTTGGAACATCGTTTTTTACACTATCCGGGTCAATTGTCCGGGGGTGAACAGCAACGTGTTGCCTTGGCTCGTGCATTTGCGGTCGAGCCTCATCTTTTGCTGGCCGACGAACCCACGGGCAACCTGGATGGCGAAACCGGTAGCCATATCGTCGAGATGATGTTCGATCTTGCCGCGCGGGCGGGCACCACGCTGATGCTGATCACGCACGATAACGCTGTTGCCGCCCGTTGCGAACGGACCGTCCGGATGGTCGATGGTCGTCTCGATCCCTCAGCGAACGAAATGCAGGCGGGCGCCGGCGCATGAGTGGATGGTCCGTCGAGTGCCGTTTCGCACTCCGTGAACTGAAATCGGGTGTCCGGGGGTTCCGCATCCTGATCGCTTGTCTTGCGCTTGGCGTGGCTGCGGTTGCCGGCGTTGGTTCCCTGGCTGCCGCATTGACCGCGGGACTTAAGGCCGAGGGGCGCGTCTTGCTGGGCGGTGATGTTGATCTCGCCTTTACCCATCGCCGGGCGTCACGTGAACAACTGGAATGGCTGCAGGCGCAAACCGCCGGCATCTCAACCGTTATCGAGTTGCGCACCATGGCACGGCCGATATCCGGTCCGGGGCGACAGCGCCTTGTCGAGTTGAAGGCCGTTGATGAGGGCTATCCACTCTATGGCGGCCTGAAGCTTCGCGATGGCGGTAATCTGTCGCGCATTCGTGCTGAGGAGGGTGGTGTTTGGGGGGCCGCGGTCGACTCGCGCCTACTTGAGCATCTCGGCATTACGACCGGCGGGCTGTTTCGGATCGGGGACGCCGAGTTTCGGGCGGTCGCGATAGTCGATCGCGAGCCGGACCGAGGAACACAGGCGTTCAGGCTGGGGCCCCGGGTGATTGTTGCCGCTTCAGCGCTATCGGCGACCGGCCTGGAACAGCCAGGCAGCTTGATCCGATACCATTATCGTCTCGCCTTGACGCCCGGCACAGACCTAGCCGTTTGGCGCGCGCAATTGCAGGAGCGTTTTCCTGGCGCCGGATGGCGCATCCGCGATGTTGAGAATGCCGCTCCGGGCATTCAACGCTTTGTCGACCGGGTAGCACTATTCCTCGCATTGATCAGTCTTACGGCGCTACTGGTGGGTGGTGTCGGCGTGGCGAATTCGGTGCGGTCTTTCATGGAATCCCGTGTCACCTCGATCTCGGCTCTGAAGTGCCTCGGCGCAAGTCGGAAAACCGTTTTCCGTGTGTACTTTTTGCAGGTTTTATCAATGTCTGCGGTAGGCATCTTGATAGGTCTCGCAGTCGGCGTTCTGGCGCCGAACATCGCATCCCCCTTTCTGGAGGGTCGTCTGCCGGTCGCCGCACGGGCCGGTTTCTACGTGGAACCGCTGGCGATTGCGGCTGCCTTCGGATTTCTCGTCGCCGCGGTCTTTACATTATGGCCACTTGGTCTCGCTGGAGAAATCCGGGCGGCTGCACTCTTCCGCAACACGGTCGAGCGCCTTTCCGGTCGTCCGCCGCGGCGTATCATTTTCCTCATTTGCGTCCTCGCGGCGCTGATCGCGCTCTTGGCCATTGCAACAGCGACGCGACCGGATATAGCGGGCTGGTATATCGCAGGTGCCACCTTGGCCTTTTTTATGTTCCGGCTTGTCGGCGAGGCGGTCGTGCGCGGCCTTCGGAGGTTGCCGCGACCTCGCCAACCACTCATACGTCTAGCGCTCGCCAATCTGCACCGTCCCGGCGTGTCGACGACCGGCGCATTGCTGTCGCTTGGGCTCGGGTTCACCGTGCTGGTCGCGGTGGCATTGTTGGAAGCTAACCTGAAGCGGCAGATCGAGCAGGTCTTGCCCGAGGAAGCACCTGGTTACTACTTTATCGATATCCAACGGTCCCAAACGGCGGCGTTTCAACGTCTCGTTCAGGACTTTCCCGGGGTGGGGAACGTGCAAAGCGTTCCTATGCTGCGCGGGCGGATCGTAGCTTTGAACGGGATACCGGTCGAGGAAATCTTGCCGCCGCCGGACTTTGCCTGGATTCTGCGGGGTGACCGTGGGTTGACCTGGTCGCGGCAACCGCCGGGACCGGGAAGCCGTATTACAGATGGGGATTGGTGGCCGGCCGCTTATGTGGGTGAGCCGCTTGTGTCGTTTGACGCGCGGGCGGCGCGCGCGTTTGGCCTTGGCATCGGTGACACCCTTTCGGTGAACGTCTTGGGCAAGACGGTTTCGGCGCGCATCGCCAATTTGCGCGTCATCGACTGGACCAGCCTCGGCATCAATTTCGTGATGGTATTTTCACCTGGTCTGTTGGAACGAGCACCGCAGAGCCAGATCGCGACAGTCCAGATCGATCCGGGGCAAGAACTCGCGCTGGAGCGCGCCGTTGCCGATGCTTTCCCGAATGTCACGGCAATCCGGGTCAAGGAGGTTCTGGAGGATGTGAACGAGGTGTTGTCCAACCTCGGCGTCGCTGTCAGAGGCATTGCGGCGGTTGCGATTCTGGCCGGTATCCTCGTGCTCAGCGGTTCCATCGCGGCGGATCATCATCGCCGTGTCTATGATGCGGTGGTTCTCAAGGTCGTCGGCGCGACGAAATTGAGAATCATGGCCACGTTTCTCACTGAGGCCGGATTGCTCGGCGCTCTAGCGGCATTTCTTGCAGGACTGCTAGGCACGTTTGTCGCGTGGGCGGTCGTCGAGAAAATTATGCGCATGCGCTGGGAATTCGCAATGGAACCATTGTTGTGGACGCTGTTTTTGGCGCTCGCCGTGACTACAGTACTTGGATTCGTGGGCACATGGCGAGCTCTCAGTCTCAAAGCCGCTCCCTTTCTTCGTAACGATTGACGTGGGAAATGGTTGCAATTCGCGGGCGGACTCCCAATTATTAACGGAGGTTAAGCCTAGCAATTAGGGGTTTTTTAGGATGGCTTTGGATCCGCGTAGTGGAAGTTTCGTACGAGCGGCAACACAGGTCGGCGTCGATGCCGATATCGATGCTGGTCTGCGCAAATATATGCTCAGCGTCTACAACTACATGGCGCTCGGTGTGGCGCTTACGGGCATAATTGCTCTCGTCGTGGCGCTCAATCCTGCGGTTATGCAGGCGGTGGCGCTCGGGCCGATGAAGTGGGTGCTGTTTATCGGTATTCTGGGCCTCGGATGGTTCTCCGGAAAGATCATGTTCAGCGGCAGCTGGCCAATGGCCCAGGGCGCATTTTGGCTCTATGCCTCGTTGTGGGGCGTGCTCATTGCGCCGATGTTCTATCTCTACACCGGTGAGAGCATTGTTCGTGTCTTTTTCATCACGTCGGCGGCGTTCGCCGGGACGAGCCTTTATGGCTATACGACGAAGAAGGATCTGACGGCGATGGGTCGCTTCTTGATGATGGCGGCGATCGGATGCCTGGTGGCGATGATTGTGAATTTTTTCCTCGAAAGCGCAATGTTCCACTTCATATTGTCGATAGTGGTCGTGCTGGTTTTTGCAGGTTTGACTGCGTACGAGACACAGAATATCAAGTCGGCCTACTACGAAGGGGATTCTGGCGATATGCAGAACCGCAAGGCGATTTTCGGCGCTTTCATCCTCTACGGCAGCTTCGTGACGATGTTCATCTGGCTGTTGTCGATTTTCGGCAGCCGAGAATAGCGTCGCCGATCCGACAATAAGTTTCACCGCCCGGGCTTGTCCCGGGCGGTTTCGGTTCGGGCTTACGCGGGCCATAATGTTCATATGATCCTGCTCTATACAGATTTTGGATACGAGGGCCCCTATGTCGGGCAGATTAAGGCGGTGTTGCGACGCTTGGCGCCGGACGTGCCGGCAATCGATATCATGCACGATGCACCGGTATGGAACCCGCGGGCCGCGGCGTATCTCCTGGCCGCGCTCGCTCAGGAAAGCGACGTCGGCGATGTCTGGCTTTGCGTTGTCGATCCCGGAGTTGGCGGGAGCAGGCTTCCGGTGATATTCGATTGCGGCGGGGTAACGTTCGTCGGACCGGATAACGGCCTGTTCGAGCCGATCCGCCGCCGTATTCCTGACTCGCGTCTCACTCGTATCGACTGGCGCCCTGAGCGCCTGTCGGCAACCTTTCATGGACGTGATCTTTTCGCGCCGGTCGCAGCTATGATCGCCCGCGGTGACCCCGTTCCTCGCAGCGATCTGCCACTATCCGGCGATCGCCCTGGCGCCGATTGGCCTGATAGTCTTGCAGAGGTGATCTATGTAGATGCCTTCGGCAACCTGGTAACGGGCCTCGCAGGGTCTATGCTGCAGGACGTGCAGTCGCTCCGCGTTGGATCGCAGACAATGGGCTTTGCGCGCACCTTTTCCGATGTGCCGGCCGGAAGCCTGTTCTGGCACCGAAACTCTAGCGGCCTTGTCGAGGTCGCCGCCAATCAGGCGCGGGCGGTCGATCTGCTCGAGATCGCTCAAGGAGCAATCGTGGAAGTGGCGTGACGGGGTGAAAGTGGTGCAAACGCACCATGTTTCCCAGAGACAAACATCATTTTGTCTACGGGACAAAATACTAATGCCATATTCAATAGGTCATTTTGAGGGGGAGAAAGACGATCAAAATGATTGCTGCAGGCCCCATGTAGTTTTGCTCCACTACAAACACACCTTAATAAAGGATTATTGATCGATGAATTTCTTCCTCATATAAAACCAAATTACTCCAACTACCATTCCTGCAAGAGACCCAATGATGGTAAAGTGATCAATCGACGTTGATGCGTCGATTTGATCTCCATCAGTGAGTATCATTTTAGTCGCCGCAACTCCAATGCATGACCAAAGAACTACGGAAAGTAATAACAGAAGCTTTTCTCTTTTTGTTAGTTGTAAAATTTTCATCCGTATATTCCTTCGATATTTAATAGTTGAATATATCAAAGACCCCACCCCTCGAATCCTGACGGATTTTGATTGAACTTCTCTAGTAAGCAAATAGACCCTCATGAGGGTCTTATGTGGATGACAATAAGGGAGGATAAGGTGGTGCCGATGCGCAGACTCGAACTGCGGACCTACGCATTACGAATGCGTTGCTCTACCGACTGAGCTACATCGGCGTAATCTCTGTTCCCTCTATAAACCATCGGTATCTGGTAATCCAGAATCTTCACGTAAAACACTCGTCTCATATACACATATCATTCACATGAATAAATGATGGGGTATAAGAGACTGA
>DJKK01000150.1:6860-14963 GCA_002434595.1 Alphaproteobacteria bacterium UBA6544
GCTAAAGTATAACGCGTTTCGTGCGCGGGCGCGACCCTAGGCCCGAAGGCGAAGAGACGCAAGAATCAAGCGAGTTATAGAAATTGAAAAATTTTTGCCGGGTGTTAGCGTCATCACTGTCGCCTGACTGCCGCCGTCTTATGCTGACCTCAGTGAATGATACCTCCAGACGACTTTCTCTCTCATGCATTCGGCTCCGCTCTCTCACGGGGCCGGTTTTTTATAGGCCGGGCGGTGTGGCGTGCAGTAAGAACCGCTCCGCATCCTCGAGGAAGATAGGATCATCGAAGATTTTGTCGCAATTATCGCGAATTCGGCCCACAACATCATTTCGAAACGCCGATTCGATGCCGAGGCGGACCGCAATATCGGCAAATTCTTCGGCATCTCCGGCGACGCAATCCATGACGCCGAGATGGCGGTATATGGCAAGACTGAGTCGGCCGCGCAGGTAATCTCCGGGCAGCGTCACGACCGGCGTGCCCATCGCAAGCGCCTGATAGGTCGTATTGCCGCCACAGAAGGGGAAACTGTCGAGGCTGACGTCGGAGAGTGTGAGGAGCTGCATGTAGCCATCGTGTGGTTGGCGTGGCAGGAAACGAATGCGTGCGGCATTCGCCCCGATGGTTTCCTCAAATCGTTGCCGCAATTGCGCCCCCCAATTTCGGTCTTGGCCTTCCAAGAGTAAAATGATCCCGGCGGGGTCGCGTCGCAGGATCGCTGCCAAGGGCGCATCCATATTGGGATGGATTTTGAAGAGATTTTGCGCCAGAAAATAGATCGTCGCCTCTTCAGGCAGACCGAATGAGGTCCGGGTGCCGAGCGGATCTGGCTGTGCCGGGCGTCGATACGAGAACGGAAGTCCGCCGAGCCGCACCAGATGTTCTGTGTAGTGTGCTTCGGCACCCTCGGGCTCTGCCGCGTCGCAGGAAAGATAGTAGTCGATGGTTGGAATGCCGGTGGTGACCGGATGGCCCCATGTCGCAGCTTGAACCGGTGCGAGCCGGGCCTGCGCCAGGAAGTAAGTTACAGGGTCCATGCCGATATCAGGATAGAAGAGTATGTCGAGGCTCGCGGCGGCGATGGTTTCGCGCGCGGTCTGCAAATCTCCCGGCAAGACCGCGACCGTATCGGCAAGGTCCTCAATTTCGCGGCGCAATGCATCGTCCTGCGGGTTCGTTGCATGAAACAGATGAACGCGGCAATCGCTTCGTGCATTTAGGCGCGCAAGCAGGCCAATCATGAGCCGGCCGATCGAATGATCGTGCAGGAACCGCGAAGCAATACCCACACGCCGCGGCACTGTGACAGGGCCGGGTTCGATGCAATGTGGTGCGGTCCAGGAAAGTGTCGGGCAGGCGGTCCGCATCAATCGAGCGAGCTTCTCCTGAAGCGGCCGATCGTCGAGACCGTGATAAGCGAGAAAGAAGCGATTGCCGCCAGCCTCGCGAATGGGATCGTTGACGCCGGGTGGTGCCGCCAGAAATCGATCGAGCTCTTCCTCATATACTTCCCGGGCATGCGCATATGAGGCCGCGCCTGCCGGAATGATCGGCACCTGTAGGCGCGCCCGCAGGGCAAACCCGGATGGAGCGCCGAGGGCGACGCCGCGCTCGTAGGCGAGCTGTGCTTCTGTATATTCGCCGCGCGCTTCGTGGACGGATCCTTTGTAGAGATGCGGCTTTGGCCAATCCGGTTTGTGCAGAGCGGCCGCGCTGAAATGTGCCACGGCATCGCTTGCCGCACCGCGCTTCTCTAGGAGGCGGGCAAGGGCGAAATGCGCTTCGGCCTGTTCGGGTGCAAGTGCGAGTGCCGTCCGGTAGGCGATGATGGCGGCGGCGTCCTGATTCAACCGCGCAAGAGTGCGCGCCAGTCCAAAACAGGGTGTCGGCCACTCGGGGTCGAGTTGGGCCGCTCGTGCGAAGGCGCGAACGGCATCTTCCAGAAGATTGCTGATCTCCGAGGCCTGACCGAGATGATGCCACGCCTTGGGGTCGTCCGGTGTTGCTTCCGTCTGGGCCCTTAGGTGGGCTAAACCGGGCTCTTTTTGGTTTTCTCCAGAAGGCATCATTGCGTATACCGTTACCATCGGAGCCGCAGAAACCATAGCAAAATTCACCAATTTACGTGGCAATTGATTCTTGCCGCGGTTATCAGAGATACAATAAGGTCGCTTGGCGATGCTTGTTTGGATAATTCACCACTTCCGGCAATTGGTCGATTACAATGCTGGCGCGAACATTCCAGTTTACGACGTGTTTGACGTTTACTCCCATGCTGAACTCCAGCGTGACTGCAAAGGATCCTTTAACACCATCCACGGGACGCTAAAGCAAATTCTCGTTGGCGGCCGCATCTGGATGGCCCGGTTTACTGGCGGCGAAGCGCCGTCAACCGACCTCGATCACGAGCTCTACGTCGAGTTCGATGCATTGCGGTCGGCCCGTGTCGCGGATGACGATCGAATTCGCGAGTTTATTGAGGGGATCGATGCCAATTTCCTCGAGGGAAACATCGTTTATGTAAATAACGAAGGCCGGACTCTCAAAGACACACGACATCTGCTTATGGCCCACTTCCTCAACCATCAAACGCATCACCGGGGACAGGTTCACTGCATGCTGGGTCAAGCAGGAGTGGCAACGCCCATCCTCGATATGCACCGGGTGATCAATCCATGAATACTTCTGCTACGCGCCTGCGTCTCGCTCTCGTCACTGATATCCATCACGGTGCGCCCAAGCTTACGAAGCGCAGCGACGTAGCCTTGCCGTTGCTGCACCAGTTCATCGACTTCGCGAATGAATGGGGCGCCGATCTTGTCGTCGACCTTGGCGATCGAATCAGCGACAAGGATAATCACACGGACCGGGAACTAACCGCAGATGTCGCTGGTGCGTTCCAGCGTGTCGGTGTCCCTCGCCGACATATCGTTGGCAACCACGATCAGGAATTTATGAGCCGCGCAGAGGGCGAAGAACTGCTGGGTACGTCTCTCGCCAGTGAGAGCGTCGATGTGAACGGCTTTCATCTGGTGTTCTGGCAAGCGGGCGTGCAGTACGATCGGCACCAGGGCTTCATGCTCTTGGAGGGCGATATCGATTGGTTGGAACAGGATCTCGCCGCGACCGATATGCCGGCGATCGTCTTTACCCATGTCCCGCTCGATGGCGCGTTGATGACAGGGAATTATTACTTCGAAGCTAACCAACACTGCGCGCAGTACGATGAAACCCCCGAGATTCGGCGTGTCCTGCGGGAGGCGGGAAAGGTGGTGCTCTGCGTCGCCGGCCATGTCCACTGGAATAAGGCGAATACGGTCGACGGCATTCCCTATATTTCAATGCAGTCACTGACCGAGAGTTTCACAACGGATTCGGAGCCGACCGGCGCCTGGTCAACGATCGAGATCGGTGAGGATATCCACTGGCAATGCTACGGTGCGGATCCCGTCGATATGCGCATGCCGGTCGGCCGTAAATGGATCACGCCACTGCCAAGTTTTGAAGAGCTTCGCCGCAGGGGTCGCCAGCGTGACTGGCCCATGCCGTTAGCGGATGTCCACGGTGTCTTGTTTGATTTGGATGGTGTCGTCTATCGGGGAGACGACGTTATCGAGGGGGCGGCCGAGCTCTTTTCCTACCTGCGCGAGACTAACCGCATCGTGGGCGCCATCACCAATAATGCTCTCAAGACCAGGGAGGAGTGCTCTCAGAAGCTTGCGGGCATGGGGATTGATTTGCCGGTAGATAGGATTTTCACCTCGGGTTGGGCGGCTGCGCGATATGTTGCGGAACGAAAGTCCAATCCGGAGGTGTTTATCGTCGGCGGTGACGCGCTGCATCGAGAGATGTCTGCTGTCGGCGCGGTTGAGAGCGCATCGCCGGAATTTGTTGTTGCCGGAATTGATCTTTCTTTGACGATTCAGCGGCTCTCTGACGCATCTGTGCACGTGCGTAACGGGGCCCAACTGATCATCACAAACCCGGACCGCACGGTGCCGATCGAGACCGGAATTCGGGCTGGCGCTGGTGCGGTGCAGGCCTTCATCGAATCGGCCGGCGGGCGCGTAGCTACCGTGATCGGAAAGCCGCAGCCGGGTATTTTCGAAATCGCGATGGCGCACTTTGGGTTGCGGGTGGAAGAGACGATCATGGTCGGTGATACCGCTGAGACGGATATTGTCGGAGCGGAAGCTGCAGGTATCCGCGCCGTGCTCGTTGAAAGCGGGAATATCAATGAAAGTGACGTGCAACCGATTTTACGTGTTTCGGGCGTTGGAGAACTGCTCGATCGTTTCCGAGAGGTGGATGAAGCGTTGTGAATGCGGTCTTTTTTGCGATCGTACTGATTTCATTCGGGGTTGCTTCGTATCGCGAGGTCTTTGTGCCGCGGATTGCGCCGGATGCCGGACGGCCTATGGAGGCCCTGGCGACGGGTATGATCGACACGGCGGCGGACTCCGTGACATTGGCGATTGGCTTAGTCGGCGTGATGGCGCTGTTTCTCGGTCTCATGAAAGTCGCGGAAGCGGGCGGTTTGTTGACCATCATTGCTCGGCTATTGCGGCCGTTAATGGTCCGACTTTTCCCAGAAGTGCCGACGGAACATCCGGCAATGGGCGCTATAATCATGAACCTTTCGGCCAATATCATGGGACTGGGCAACGCGGCGACGCCGTTCGGCATTCGGGCCATGCAGGAACTCGACAAGCTGAATGAACACAAGGGCACGGCGACCAACGCCATGGTCCTATTTTTGGCGGTCAATACGTCGAGCGTTACTTTGTTGCCGACGGGCGTGATCGCACTCCCTGCGTCGCTCGGCTCGACCGAACCTGCGGCAATTCTGCCGACGACCCTGTTCGCGACATTGGTGTCGACGGTGGTGGCCATCGCATCGGCGAAACTGTATCAGCGATGGTTTCCGATGGGGCCGGTATCGGGCGTGCCAGCAAAACCGGAGGCCGCGGATGGCGAGATCGATGGATCCGCAGAAATCATGGCGGCTGCGACGGTAGTCGACCGCGGCGAAGCGTATCCCGGTTGGGTTTCGATTTTGGCGCTGTTGTCAGTCGTCGCGTTGATTCCGCTCGCCATCATCTACGGCCGCGCAGTCTCGCCCTGGATTATCCCTGGACTGATGGTCGGATTGCTTGGCTTTGGCGCATGGCGCGGCGTGCCGGTCTATGAAGCGTTTGTCGAAGGCGCGAAGGACGGTTTTCAGGTCGCAATCCGAATCATTCCGTATCTCGTCGCAATTCTCGTCGCCGTGGGCATGTTCCGCGCCAGCGGGGCCATGGAACTGCTGATAGAGCCATTGGGCGCCGTGACACGCCTATTCGGTTTACCTCCCGAAGCATTGCCCATGGCATTATTGCGCCCCCTATCGGGCTCGGGAGCTTATGGCATCCTGGCGTCGATCCTTTCCGATCCTGCGACCGGTCCGGACACCTATGTTGGTTTCCTCGTAAGCACGTTCCAGGGCTCTACCGAAACCACATTTTATGTTCTTGCGGTTTACTTCGGCGCGGTTGGGATACGACGTATTCGCCATGCGCTTGCTGCCGGATTGACCGCTGATATTGCGGGCATTGTGGCCGCCGTCGCTATTTGTGCGGCCGTGTTCGTCTAATTTTTCAGTATCCTGCCCAAAATTTGGGACGTAATACGGTTGTGCGGTCCGAGTTTGGAGAGGAAATATTCTCGAATCCGCTAAGATGGTCGCTTTAGTCGGTCGGGCGCGGGCCGTTGAGAGGATGCTCTCGGTCGGATTTGATCTTGGACTCCATCATGGTCAAAACATCTCGCATGGAATTACTGCAAGGTCGGGGCCAGGATTTGGTAAAATTGATGACTCCGTATCACCGATAATGATAACTCAGATTGGTTCAAGAGACCGAAGACCCCGTCCGAGGACGCGTTGCACTTCGCCAGGGACCATATCGAACCCGCATTAATGTCGGCGGTTCATGGGGAATGCCGGGCGGTGCTGGGTGACCGGTCGACAGCGGAAAGCGTTCGCGTCGCCGTCGGTTGCGTGGTTTAGCTAGCGGAGCGGCCTGGATCGCGGATGAGGCCGTCTCCGCTTCAGCGGAAATAAGAAACGCGGGCGGCGATTACGTTACGAACGGAGCCTGAATAATTCCCACACAGTCTCGATAGCACGTTCGAGTTGCTCGTCACCTTCCCGGTCGGGATCCGCGTTGACGATCGTGTCGGGTTTAATCCCGCCGTCGACGGATTTTCCCGAAGGCGTTAGGTAGATGGCCGTCGTCAGTCTCAAGGCATCGTTGCCGTTCAGAGGGATCAGACGCTGCACCGTTCCTTTTCCAAAGCTGCGATTGCCCAGCAATATGGCGCGGCGCTGATCCCGCAAAGCGCCCGCCACGATTTCCGAAGCAGATGCCGACCCTTTATTAATCATGACGACGATTGGGAGCCCGTCTGCGATGTCGCCGGCTTCGGCAGTATGATGTTCCTCGTTGTGCCGGCTCTTGGTGGAGACAATACGACCGTCGTCCAGGAAGGCGTCGGATATGATCACCGCTTCATCGAATGGGCCGCCAGGATTGTTTCTCAGGTCGAGCACGAATCCGCGCAATTTACTGCCTCTCTTGTAACGAATTTCCTCGACGGCACTCTCCACCCGCTCACCGACACGGCGCGTAAACTCGCTAATGCGAATGTAGCCGACATCGCGTTCAACCCGCCACCTTACGCCTTCTATCCTAATGATTTCCCGCACCAGACTGACCAAGAATGGTGCGCTGTCTTTCCGTTCAATGGTTAGCGCGATGGGGGCGCCGGTTGGTCCGCGTAACAGTCGGACGGCGGCGCCGAGTGACAGTTTCGTAAGCTCCCGATCATCTGCCCGCGTGATGATATCGCCCGGCTTAATTCCCGCTCGAAATGCCGGGGTGTCATCGATCGGCGTGACCACGAGAAGTCCTTGATCGTGCTTGCGGACCTTGATACCAAGGCCGCCGAACTCACCTCGGATGCGATCTCTCATCGCCTTTAGTTCAGGCGGGTCGAGGTAGGTGCTGTACTTGTCGAGCGACTGCAGCATGCCGTCTATTGCGGCCATCACGAGTTTGTCGTCCGCGACGCCTTTCGGCTGCGGGTATGCGTCCCGGAGCCCCTTGTGGGCGGCCGTAAGTAGTTCGGTGACCTTGACCGGACGGACATAGTCCCGTCTCACGCGGTCGAAGACACGCGCGAAAGTTGCCAGTGCAGGACTCGCCAATTCTGTGTCGAGACCCGTTGCGGCGCGGTGGGTGGAGATTTCGGCCGCGATGCTTTTTGCGGCGGCGATCGATTCTGGGCCCGGTCGACGGTCGACCAGACCGCAAGATGCTAGTGACAGGAAGATCGCCAATACACCGGCCAGATGGTGCACGCGGTAAAACCTCGGATAGGGCGTCATTCAGCTGCCGACGATGCTACTTTTTTCATACCACATCTCAGGCTAATTCCGGTATTTAAACGCGTTATTGGCGTCGGGATCAAATACGATCACAGTATAAAGCGTTGCGGTATCAGTCGTAACCGAAAAGCCAAACCGTTCGTCCGTCCGCCGTATTGGCAACGGTGTGCATCGTATCGCGTGGGATGAAGACTTTATCTCCCGGATTCGCGAGAAAACCCTTGCCGTCAATCTCCACCTCAAGTCGGCCTTCCGAGATCATTACAACCTCATTGGTTCTATGGACGAAGTCACGCCAAACCTGGCCCGGCGGGTCTTCGAAGCGGTGACATGAATAACCTCTTTGACGCCAGTCTTGCTCTACCGAAGCGATGTCTAGCGGATCGGAGAATTTCGCTCTTTTGACGCGGCTGCTCATCCGTTCATTCCTCCAAAACAAAACGGCTTCTAGCCTGCTACTCGTCGTCCCGACCGATAGGATCATCGACCCAGCGCAGAAATAGCAGCAGCGCCGCCTTGCGGGCCTGTACGCTAGTCGCCTGGCTCGCGAGATACGACTTGAGCACTCCCGGATAGAGGATGTCGTTGTGCTCGTAATAGGCCCACAACGCGATGAACTCACCGCAATGGGGCGGCAAATCCATGACCATACGTGACATATACAGCTGTGACGGA
>DJKK01000165.1 GCA_002434595.1 Alphaproteobacteria bacterium UBA6544
AACTTTCGGCGCAATCCCCATGACTTCGCCACTATCTCCGTGAACCCCGCTTGGGATATCAACTGCCACGCAATAACGATCCCCAATCGCCTCTATTAATTCATGCGCTACGCCGTGTATATCGCGCGATAGGCCCGCACCGAAAATAGCGTCGACGACGCAATCCGCATCCTGCAAAAGATCAGTCGAGAGAACTTCCGTCGCACCCTCCCAACGATCAGCGTTTAGGCGCGCGTCTCCTGAAAGCTGTTCAAAATCACCGAGCAACCCCAGCCGTACCTCGCGACCCGCATTTCGCAGATGCCTTGCAGCGACAAAACCGTCACCGCCGTTATTGCCAGGACCGCACATCACCGCAACCCGCCGGCCCCCATGTTCAATGATCGTGTCGGCAACCGCCTTGCCCGCCGCCTCCATCAAGCGCTCTCCCGAGATGCCTAAAGCAATGGCCGCAGCATCCGCTTTTGCCATTTCCGACACCGTGAGGAGACATCCGTCACCAAATTTAGTCATCTCGCCTCTCCGTATCTGACCGGATCAATTTCAATGTCCGAGAATGGAATCCTAGTCGATACAATACGAACACCACGGTCAATGCAGACACCATCAGCGTGATCTGATGGATAAGCCATGCCAGGAGGGCGAGGCCAAAATATTACGCCCTCATGCAGCGATTTGTGTGAGTTGACGCGATTGTCGCTACAACCGCCGCATTGCGGGCGCGCGAACGGCCCGCACCAGTAACACCTTCAGACCCAACAATAGCTCCAAATATGATGGAACAATAATTCAACTGGCCCATCGCCCAACCGAAAATTAAAGAACGATTAGATAAATTTGACGATTGATATAAGAACTTTGGCTCACCAAAACTCGTGACTGACCGAAGCCGAGAACGGCAGATCTCGAACAAAATCATGCACGATCTGTCACTCCAAGGACGGTAATCAGTCCAGATAGGACGAGGATAGACGTTGACGTGAAAAACAAATTGTTGCGTCCGATATTAATTAGAATTTGAATATCGACAATCCAAATGTCACGTCGCATCATCCCTACTACCTAGAACTGACGACGCCCCAGCATGAGAGACACAACGTTCATTCTTCCCGATTCAACGTTGCCTGAGAAGCGGTTGTAGCCGGTCCAGAATACGAATAATAGAACGATGGCCGCGTAATCTAGAATGGACAGGTCCGACAAAGTTTCGCTTCCGTATACCGGTGAACAAGCTCCCTCGTGCTATATGATCCCGTCTCCCACCCGAAACGACAACCGAGAATTCCACTGGATCGCCGGCACCCGTGATGTCTAGATTACTGCCGTCAATAAACTGGCGCAGGCGCGATGAACGACGAGACGATAAAGGCATTAAATTAGTTCTCCCAGGACCTTCAGGAAATGGTCGGCGAAGACTGGCCCTATCCATCATCAACTGCGCTCACCGCACGAATGAACTATAAACTGCATTTATGCGTTCTGACGGGTTTGCCGTATTGGAAGGTACACAAAGTAGTGCGGTTATCGATATACTGGATCACTACCTGTCGAGCCGTTAGACGACCTTCACTCGGTCTAACTCTCCTATTGGCCGTGCTGTTCGCGTCAATTGCGCGGGCCGATGACCCTATATCCGCAAAAATAGTTAGCGGCGATATCTTGCGCATCGTTGACCGTTCCTATTTTTTCATAGGAATTGACGCAGCCGAACTTGGCCAAATCTGTCAGCGGGCGAGTGGACGCGACTTCGATTGTGGACACATCGCGAAAACGGCATTAATGGATCATACTGCTGGCGGCACCGTGAAATGCACGCCAGTTGGGCCAAATGACACCTGCAATGTGACCGATTGTCGTGTCGACGTTTTCAGCTTAACGCACAACATGGTCCATACGGGATGGGCCATCAACACTCCCCAAAATTCAACGGGGTTAAGGACAACACTAAACTCAAACGCCACGGTCTGCGGAAGGGACATTGCGATGTTCCTTCGGTTTGGCGCAACCGGATGAACTCTGATCGTGACAGGCCTCCAAAATAGAGATGCGCACCGATAAATTTGATTTCAATCTGCCCCAAGAGCGGATCGCACAAAAACCGGCCCACCCACGTGATTCGTCCCGGCTTTTGGAAATTTCGCCCAACAAACTGGGCGATCTTGGAGTCTTGGATCTCCCAGATTTACTGAATCCGGACGATCTACTTGTTCTGAACGATACACGCGTCATACCAACGCGGTTACACGGTCGTCGCGGGAATGCGCGCATCGAGGTTACATTGCACAAACCCGGCGAAAAAAGCGACACTTGGTACGCCTTTGCGCGGCCCGGCCGGCGCTTACGAACAGGTGACGAGATCAATTTCGCTGACGGTTTCTCCGCACAATTGATCAAAAAACGTAAGGGCGGCGAAGTACTCCTCCAGCTGACCGCCATAACGGGCTCCGTAATCGACGCGATCCATGCGAACGGCGCTATGCCGCTTCCGCCTTACATTCAACGCGCTGGACAAAATGATCCCAATGACGCCGCGAATTATCAGACAATTTTCGCCCGCCAAACCGGTGCTGTCGCCGCGCCAACAGCAGGTCTGCATTTTACGGAGCGGCTATTCCAACGGCTCGACGAACGGGGCGTTCATAAGACCTTTGTCACATTGCATGTCGGTGCGGGGACCTTTCTACCGATCAAAAGCGATACCGTCGAAGAGCATCGAATGCATGCGGAATACGGAGTGCTCAGCACCGAGACCGTGGATGCAATCGAGCGAACTCATGACAAAGGTGGCAGAGTGGTTGCCGTTGGCTCGACCGCCCTCCGTCTGATCGAAACGGCCGCTGCCGAGGATAGTTCCGTGCACCCGTTCGAGGGTGATACGGATCTCTTTATTATGCCTGGATATCGCTTTAAGGCCGTTGACCTTTTTCTAACTAATTTCCATTTACCACGCTCTACCTTGTTTGTGCTCGTCTCCGCATTTGGAGGGTTACAGCGCATGCAAGATGCCTACACACATGCCATCACCGCTGATTATAGGTTTTATTCATATGGCGACTGCTGCCTAATCCATAAGGCCGATGCGACGTGACGATGCCTTCCTTCTTCCGCTAAAATGCTCAAATGTCGACACAAAACAACGAAGATCTAAGCCAACTTGGCCGCACTGCGGTGCAGCCAAAATCACCTGACGAAGCGGTATTGGAGACGGTTGCGAATCCCCATCCAGATACCGATTACATAACGCGTTTCACATGTCCCGAATTCACATCACTCTGTCCTGTAACGGGGCAACCTGATTTCGCTCATTTAGTGATCGACTATGCGCCGGCAGAAGCAATCGTCGAAAGCAAATCGCTAAAGCTTTTCTTCGGTTCGTTTCGCAATCACGCAGCCTTTCATGAGGATTGTACCGTTGCTATCGGCAAACGTTTGATCAGCGCCATGCAGCCGAGATGGCTCCGGATCGCGGGCTACTGGTATCCTCGCGGTGGAATGCCAATAGACATCTTCTTCCAACAGGGAAAAATCCCCACCGGTGTATGGGTCCCGGACCCGGGGGTCGCGCCATATCGCGGTCGAGGATGAGCACGCCGGAACGCACAACCGACGAAATTCGCAAGCGCGCCTTGCTCGAAGGATTTGACGCTGTCGGTTTCACATCCGCGGAGACCGATAGCGACTTGGGCGCGAGACTAGATGATTTCCTCAGAGCAGGCTTTCACGGCGATATGGGCTGGCTCTCGACCGACGCAGCACGTCGCGGAAGCCCACACGCTCTTTGGGCTGAGACGAAAAGCGTCATCGTATTCGGTGCTAATTATGGCCCTGACCATCTACCACACGAACGTCTGGAAGAACTCCGCAAAAGAAGTCGTGGTAATATCTCCGTCTATGCCAGGAATCAGGACTATCACGATATCCTCAAGAAACGCCTGAAACGAATTGGCCGCTGGATGTGCGCAACCTTCAACTGCGACGTGAAGGTATTTGTCGATACAGCCCCAATCTTGGAGAAACCATTGGGCGCCCAGGCGGGATTGGGATGGCAGGGCAAACACACCAATCTGGTGTCTCGGGAGTTCGGTTCGTGGCTTTTCCTCGGCGAGATCTTCACGACGCTGCAACTATCTCCTGACCCGCAAGCCAGTGACCGGTGTGGCTCCTGCCGCAATTGCTTGGATATTTGTCCCACGAACGC
>DJKK01000278.1:0-5024 GCA_002434595.1 Alphaproteobacteria bacterium UBA6544
CGTAGGCGTCGTGGAGGGATTGGACTTTCTCGTCCTGTTCGGAACCGGTCATGGGAACTTTCCGTTAGTTAGAGGGAATTGGCGCAAGGCCTTCGCGTTCGTAGGCCTGTTGAAGGGGTCGATGGTCGATCCACTCATCAATCGCAAAGTCCTGGTCAATAAAACCATGATCGTGCAGGAACGCCTTCACGAACTCGACCGCGTTGACCAACCCCTCGTCGAGGCGTGGTAAAAACTTATCGCGGTAATCGGGCTCCAGGTATGTCTCGATGTCATCGGCGTCGATACTGCATTCGCGCGCGATCAAGCTGCGTGCTTCGGCTGGATTGTCTTGCACCCAATTGGCGGCGCGGATAGCGGTTTGGGTATATAGGACAACGGCGTCGAAATGTTCTTCAACCGCATGTCGGGAGGTTGTGATTATGCGGGGTGTCGAATTGTTGATCCGTTCCTCAATGCCGGGCGCGGATCTTACATCGTAGAGCAGGCGCAAACCGCCCTGGGCCTCTCGTTGCAGCAGCCCAACCTCTGGTCCCTTTCCGAAGATTGCGTCGACTTCACCTGACAGTAGTGCCTCAAGCTGGCCGCGGTACTCGCAGCGGGCGGATGCATTCAGATCGTCTCGTCCGACATTACGCCTTTCACTCGGATCCCAACCTTCGACGATATCGATGAACTGGACGGCGTCGGGCGTGACATTGTGCACGGCAAGTGCCGAGATCAGACCCTTCAAAGCGGCGAAACGCCAAAAATTGAACACGAGGCGCGGCCAGAGCGGCAGGGCGAGACGGCGGCCGACCAGGTCGGCGATGGTCTCGGCGGGGTCGTCTGTTCGCACAAAGACGCCCTGGAATTCCTCCATGAATGTGATGCCGAGAACCACCGAGTCGACGCCGTTTGCACGGGCCCACACCGGGGGTGCGACACCACCTTCGCGAATGAACATGTCGATCGAGTGCGTGTAGTGGACGTCTTGATGCTTAGGGCCAAGTTCCATGATGTTGGGGACCACGTAGTCGGATCCTTTGAATGCATCAGTGAACATGCCGGTCTGAAAGGCCACCCCCGACGCCGTTGGGACGGGACAGCGAGTGTAATAGATCGGCGTGCGCGACGTCATGGCGGCGTTCATCCTCGACAATGAAGGCAAACGAAACGAGTCTTCTCTGCAACGACGTCCGAGCGTGAATTGTTCTTCTCTCAGACATCCGACGCCGTCAGATGGTCATTTAGTCTTGTGAATTTTCAGCGTGCACTGATGATCAAATCTACATTAGGGAGGGTAAAACGACGTGATTCTTTGAAATTCCCCGATACGCATAAGTCTAGCCGAACGCTTCCGCAGAATCCAGTTTTGGACGGAATCGGTGAAAGTTCGAGGTGCCTAATTCAGGCTTGCGCCAGCTCTTCAAGTAGTGCGTCTGCCCGGAACATTTCCGCTTCGCCGTTGCGGCGGCCGACAATCTGCATGCAGATCTACTACGCTGTGCGCGCAGGAGCCGACATGTCCGCTACCCTTTGGTGAGCGAACTCGATGAGCGTTGCCACGCCTTACCAGAATTCGATAAAGCAATGCCGTAGAACCAGATTGATTTTTCTGAGAGTTTATTAAATAATAGAATTATAAATATTTATAATATTTTATAAATATTTATAATATTTTATAATTTTTAATTATAGTTAAATAAATATGAATATTTAATTCACTTTAATTTAAATAAATATCAATATTAATTGATATTGCCATTACATTAAAATTTCATAGTTCTTTGCTAAAGCAACATGTCTGGAGAAAACGGTCATGCCCGTCTTGTACGAGAAGAAAGATAACGTCGGTTGGATCACCTTGAGCCGACCCGGAGCTCGGAACGCCTGGGGTCCGGATTACTACGATGGGCTGGCGCAGTACTTCGACGAGATGGAAGAGGACGATGAGGTGCGCTGTGTCGTCATCACGGGTGACGATTCGGCGGGAGCATTCTCGGCGGGCGCCAATCTGAAGGACCCGAACACGCATAATACCGGATCGCCGGCGAAGTTCCTGCGGGGCTTGTCGAAAAAGCGCGAGGTTTCGCCTTTCGATATGTTCAACGATTTCCCGAAACCGGTAATCGCGGCGGTGAACGGCTATGCCATCGGGATCGGTTGCATCATCACCTTCTGCTGCGATCTGATCGTGGCGTCGGAGAAGGCGGAATGGCGCCTGCCACAGATCGGGCTTGGCATTATCCCGGCCTATGGCGGCTCCGCCCGCCTTGCGCGCTGGGTCGGCAAGGGGTTGGCGACGCGGCTCGCTATGGGATTTCCCTTAACGGGCGAAGAAGCTTATCGGATCGGTCTTGCGCAATGGCTAACGCCCCATGACGAGCTGATTGCCAAGGCGGAAGAGGTCGCGGCCCACATTGTGAAGCTTCCGCCGCTTTCGGTGCGCATGGTCAAGGAATCGATTACCCACAGTCTCGATGTGCCGAACCTGAAGGATGCCTCGCTCGCCGATCTCTATCGTTTCGGCATGCTGGAGCTCACGCAGGACACCCAGGAGGCCCATAACGCCTGGCGCGAGAAGCGGGTACCGGTGTTCAAGGGGGACTAAGGTCTAACCCGTCATTCCCGCGCATGTGGGAATACAGGTTTTGATTTCCATTCCACTGAATCCCCGACCTCGCAGGGATGACGAGCGCCTACGCGTTCGACCGCATGATGTTGCGTGCGATGGCCCAGCGGTGTACTTCCGAAGTGCCGTCGTAGATGCGGAAGGCGCGAATGTCCTTGTAGGTTCGCATAACGACGGTCTCATTGGTGATGCCGGTGCCGCCGAGGATTTGGACCGACCGGTCAACGACCCGCCCTACGGCCTCGGAACAGAACACCTTGGCCATGCTGCTTTCATTCCCGCCGCGCTCGCCTTGGTCGAGCACCCAGGCGGTATGCCAGATGCTGAGCCGGCTCTGGTGCAGGTCCTGAAGGTTGTCGGCGAGCTGAAAGCTGACCCCTTCATGTTCCGAGATGGGTTTGCCGAAAGCGTGACGGTTGCGAGCATAATCGACGGCAATATCATGGCAGCGCCGTGCCGCTCCTAGCCATCGCATGCAGTGCGTAAGCCGTGCGGGTGCGAGGCGCACCTGTGCGTAGCGGAAGCCCTTTCCGGGCTCGCCGAGTACCGCTTCTTTGGGCACGCGTACATCTGTGTAGTCAACGATGGAATGGCCGCCGGAGGTGTTGCTGTCCATGGTGTCCAGAACCCGCACGACCTCGCAGCCTTCGACGTTCATCTCTGCCATGAACATGGTCGCACCAATATCCTCTCCCGATTTGTCGATAGTGCGGGCCATAATGATTTGGAAGGTGGCGCCCTTGGCGCCCGTGATCAGCCATTTACGACCATTAATGACATAGCCGTCATCGTCCTCGACCGCGGTGACCTTCAGCATCGACGGATCGGATCCCGCGCCGCCATCGGGCTCGGTCATTGAGAAGACGGAACGGATATCCGCGGCTGCAAGCGGGCGGAGATATTTCTCTCGTTGCTCGTCGCTGCCGACGACTTCGAGAAGATGCATATTGCCTTCATCGGGCGCGCTGATGTTCAGCGCGTAAGGACCAAGTGGCGAATAGCCTGCCTCCTCGAAGACGACTGCCTTGCCAATATGTGGCAGGCCAAGGCCGCCCCATTCTTCTCCGATATGCGGTGTCAATAAACCCGCTTCGCGCCCAAGGGCCGCCACTTCTTTTCGCAATTCGTCGGACGGCCCATGCGGTCCTTGGCGCGGGTCGTCTTCCATTGGTATGATCTTGTCCCGAATGAAGGCACGCGTGCGGTCCTGATATTCCTGAAGTTCATCGGTGAGGCTGAAGTCGATCATTACAGACGTCCGGAGGTTCAGTTTCAGCGGTCCTTAGCAATTAGCATGGGGACGCAAAATGGCCAGCGACATTTCGCCGCCTAGTTCTTTTTCCGGGACGCAAGGAGCAAGGAGATTTCAGATGCTCGATCCGAAACCACTTAAGGGCCGAACCGCGGTCGTCACCGGTTCCGGCCAGAATATCGGCGAGGCCATTGCCAAGCTGTTCTCGCAGGCGGGCGCTAATGTCGTGGTAAATGGCGCATCTTCGCGTGAGAAGGTCGATCGGGTCGTTGCCGAAATTCGCGAGACCGGTGGTGAGGCGATCGGCGTGATGGCGGATGTCGGTGATGCGGACGCCGTCGAGGCGATGGTGGACGAGGCGGCCGAGACGTTTGGCTCGGTCGACATCGCAGTCTCGAATGTCTCTATCCGGAAGAAGCAGCCGGTTGAAGATATTTCCGTGAAGGATTGGCAGGATACCATCAACACCAATCTCAACAGTGCCTTCTATCTTGCACGTTGTGTCGTACCGCTGATGAAGAGGTCAGGGTGGGGTCGCATCATACACATTTCCGGTGTGGACGGATTTGCGGCGCATGTGCCGACGCGTACCCACAACATCACCTGCAAGGCGGGGGTACACGCTTTTGCCAAGGCGCTGTCTTTGGAACTCGGGCCGCATGGTATTACCGCGAATACGGTTTCGCCCGGTGCCATCGACACGACCCGCGACTGGAGCCAATACGACGACCCGGAGGTCTGGCGCAAAGCCCGCATCGAGGCCATTCCGGTCAAGCGTTTAGGCACAGTCGATGATATCGCCAATGCCTGCCTATACCTGGCGGGAGAGACCGGGGGCTTCATCACCGGCGAAGTACTGCACGTCAACGGCGGCCAATTCCGGTTTTAATACATGGTTTCCCGGACGCGGAGCGATCCGTGATCTGGTTCGAGCATAGGCTTAAAAGAAAAGGACTAGGCCACGGCTTTTTGGATGGGGAATGATTATCATTCTAAAATATACAATGCGGCCGTTTTGAGATGGTAGCCGAATCTCGTGAGCTCATGGACCTCATTTGCGTCGGCCGGTTAAACCTACTGCATAACCCGGTTCAATGTTCATGAATTGGGCTACAGAGCACAGGCTGCACATAAACGCGAATTACGAATGGTATCAAA